>CAMFFG010000230.1 GCA_945949655.1 uncultured Peptococcaceae bacterium | reverse complement strand
CATGGTTAGGCCCTGCATAATAATCCCCCAGCGGCTCCGGTGCATACTGTCCAAGAAATACAGAACCGGCATTATCCAGTCGGCCCAGATAAGCCATGGGGTTTTCCATCATTACTTCCAGATGTTCCGGCGCCAGCTCATTGGCCAGGTCCACCATTTCATCCACACTGCGGCACACAATCATGGCGCCGTAATTGCGCAGCGACTGCTCGATAATCTCCTTGCGGGACAATGCTGTCATCTGCCGTTCCAGTTCAGCCAGTGTTGCTTCAGCGATAGCCTGATCGGTTGTCAGCAAAATAGACGAGGCCAGCACATCATGCTCAGCCTGACTCATCAGATCAGCCGCCAGGAATTTAGGATTGGCTGTGCCATCGGCCATCACTAAAATCTCACTGGGACCGGCAATCATATCAATATCCACCACACCGTAGAGAATCCGTTTGGCTGTGGCAACATAAATATTGCCCGGACCAACGATCTTATCCACCTTGGGGATGGTTTCTGTTCCATAGGCCAGCGCACCTACTGCTTGGGCGCCACCCATCAGGAAAATGCGATCCACACCAGCCAGTGCCGCAGCCACCAGAATATCCGGATTGGCTGTGCCATCTTTCAATGGCGGTGTCACCATGATCACTTCCTCCACACCGGCAATCTTGGCCGGGATGGCGTTCATCAGCACAGAAGAAGGATAAGCTGCTGTGCCACCGGGCACATACAGCCCCACCCGTTTCAACCCGCGAATGCGCTGTCCCATCAGTACACCATTGGGCTGCGCATCAATAAAGCTCTGCTGTTTCTGACGGCTGTGGAACGCACGGATATTTCCCATGGCATTGCGCAGCGCCTGTACAAAACGCGGATCAGCCTTGGCCACCGCTTCTTCCATCTGCTGTCGGGTCACTTCCAGCTGTTCCGGGCAACGGCCATCAAATTTTATTGTATATTCTTTTACTGCTGCATCCCCTCTGGCTCTCACATTGTCCAGAATATCAGTGACAGCAGCAGTCACTTTTTTATCGGTCTCCCCGCTGCGCTGACGCAGATTGCGCAGCAGTTCTTTCTCGGCAGTACCATCTGCCACTGTAATAGCAATCATACCTGCTGAACTCCTTTCTCCGACACACTTTGCTCCACCTGTGCCTTTTTCTCCGCAGCCTGCTGCTCCACAAAAGCTTCGATCCTGCTGATCAGCTCATTGATCTCTGCCTTGCGCAGCTTCATGCTGGCAATGTTTACAATCAGCCGGGCACTGACCTGACAGATTTCCTCGGCCACTACCAGTCCATTTTCCCGCAGGGTGGTTCCTGTTTCCACAATATCCACAATGGCATCGGATAACCCCAAAATAGGGGCCAGCTCTACTGAGCCTTCGATTTTTACAATGTCCACATCCATATTTTTCTTTTCAAAATAGCTGCGGGCCACATTCACATATTTGCTGGCGATGCAGCGCGTGTGGTAGCCTGCATAAAAATCCACACCGGCAGGCAGAGCCAACGCGAATCTGCAGCGTCCAAACCCCAGATCCGCTACTTCATAGAAAGTCCCTCCGGCTTCCATGATGGTGTCCTTTCCTACCACGCCCAGATCGCATACGCCGTTTTCCACATAAGTGATCACATCAGCAGCTTTGGCCAGCACAATCTCAATATTGGCATTCTTGACCGGTAGAATCAGTCGGCGGCCTTTGTTGCGCACCTCAGAGCAATCATAGCCCAGCTGCTCAAACATTTCAATACTTTTTTCCTCCAGACGCCCTTTTGTCAGAGCGATACGAATCGGTTTCATATTCTCCCCTACTTTTCTCTATCTGTTCTGTTCCAGTTCCACATCGATCATTTCTGTTGTTCTGCCAATAATGTGCACCTGCGCAATCCCACGGCGTTCTGCATAGGCAATGGCCTCTTCCCGGTCTTCTATTACACAGTTTTCCACCGTCTGCCCTTTGGCAATAAGCTGCTTGCGGTATAAGATAGCTTTGGCCAGATAATCCTCTCCGGCCGCCATCACCAGCACATCGGCTACAAGCGGCGGTTTTTTCTCGATGACATTGCTGGCCAGATCCACATTAACTGCGAAACCGATGGCCGGCTGCGCCATGCCAAAGTCGCTGAGCAGATTGTCATATCGGCCGCCGGATAATACGGGCTCACCTACTTCATCAAAATAGCCGCGGAAAATAATACCCGTATAATATTCGGCCTGATTGACCAGACCCAGATCGATAATCACCTGATCACCCAGTCCCAGCTGCTGCAGACAACGATAGATATGCTGCAGATAATCCAGACTTTTGCGGGCATTTTCATCATCAAACAGCGCATAGGCCTGCTCAAACACCTCTTCACCGCCAAACAGCCGCGGCAGATATTTCAGTGCTACCGCTGCCTGGTTGTCGGGGAACTGCTCCAGCAGATCGTTCAGAGATGCGAAATTTTTCTGCTCAATATTGCGGCGGATCTCTTCTTTCGTTTCATCATCAGCGCCCAGACTATCCATCAGTGCTTTAAAATAACCAATGTGGCAGATTTCCAGCCGGTACCCGTTGCCCGAACTGATGTGTTCCATGCTGCTGGCGGCCATCTCCATGATTTCCAGATCGCTGTGGATAGAGCCACTGCCAATCAATTCAACCCCGCACTGATAAATCTCACTGCTGTGCCCCCGCAGACCGTTGGCCATGCGATATACGTTGTGGCTGTAGTACAGCCGCAGCGGCATCTCCATCTGTGCCAGCCGCGTTGCTGTCAGCCGAGCGATAGGGATAGTCCCATCAGGGCACAATACCATCAGACGGCCTTTCTGATCCATCAGCTTATACATATTTTCCTGCGGTAAATAAGCCGCGGAAGCGCCAAACACGTCATAAAATTCAATGGTCGGCGTCATCACCCGGCGATATCCCCGCGCCTTAAAAATATTTTTTAAAATTCCTGTTACCTGAGAACGCCGGCTGCATTCATCAAACAGATAATCTTTTGTGCCTTCCGGCGTCACTTTATCATAATGTTTCATACGCTCACCTGTCTATTCAAATTCTTACTCATTATGCTTCATCATTTTAGCATGCTAAAGTGCTAAAGTCAATGAAAATCCATCTATATTTTTTTAACTTTATGTAATATTTTTTGTGGCAATTA
>CAMFFG010000229.1 GCA_945949655.1 uncultured Peptococcaceae bacterium | reverse complement strand
GCAATTTATATTTTTTTATTTAACTTTTTCCTCTTGACATAACACCGTTAGACTAATTGATAATCTCATACTGTTTATTATAACATCATTCCGCCCGCTTGTTTAGCCCGAAATCAAAATATTTTCCGATTTTCCTGCTGCAAGCAGGACGAATTACCTGAGCTGGGATACCGGACAAATGCATTCGGCCTGATTGATTTTATATTCATTATGATCGAAATCTTAATTATCGTGATTTAATTTGCTTCATCCACAGAGCTCCCAGACTGGCGCCCAAGTACACGGCCAGTCCAGTCCAGATGAACAGAAAAACCATAAAGTCTTCTATTGTAAACACTTCATGATATAACAGGATTCCCAGAATCAGGCTGATTGTTGGTGAAATATACTGGAAAAAACCTACCGTGGAAAATGGAATCCATTTGACAGCAGTACCATACAACAGTAATGGCACTGCTGTCACTACACCGCTGAGCGCAGTCAGCAAGATCATGTCAATGCCAGAGCCTGCTGCGCCCTGCCCCTGGACATCCATCCAGAACAGCAGCAATAGAAATACAGGAAAAATACAGGTGGTTTCCAAAGTCAGTGAGGTCAGACCATCCAGATGTAGCGTCTTTTTTACTGCCCCATAGGAAGCAAAACTGAACCCCAGAATCAGACTGATCCATGGAATCTTTCCGAACCGGAAAATCATAATCAACACACCTAAGGCTGCCAGCATAATCGCTACCCATTCCCACAACGTCAGCTTTTCCTTGAAAAAACAGGTACTGAACAGAATCACAATCAGCGGATTCAGATAATATCCCATACTGGCATCCACAATATGGTCCGTATTAACCGCCCAGATATAGACGCCCCAGTTTAACGTGACCAGGACCGAAGCCAGCGCAATGCGAAACATTCTATCCGGCTGCCGTAGTTCCGTCCGGATCTTAGGCCAGTAATGCTTCAACGCCACTAATACTACACAGAAGAAAAAGGAATATACAATCCTTGCACTTAAAATATATACTGCCGATAGCTGACTCAGTAGTTTCCAGTATATCGGTAAAAGTCCCCAAATAAAATAAGCCGCAGCAGCGGCCAGATATCCATGATTCAAATCTTATCGCTTCCTTAACTTGTAATAACTCATGGATTCTTATTATAGCACACGCCTGCAGCGCTTTTCGTCTATTTTGCAAACACTTTACATGAATTTCCCTTATTCGTTTTCATAATCATTATTTATGTAGATTTTTTTACAATTTACGCTGTCTAGTAAAAAATACTTGGACTTATTTTCCAAAATGTGTATAATAGATAACAGTCTCTTTGATTTATCAATCTGTCAAGAAAGAAGGATGACCCCCCTTGCCCGATTTTTTATCCGTTCTGCTAGATACCGCCCTCGACACACTGGAAATTTTTCCGCTGCTGCTGCTGGTTTATGTTTTGCTGGAGCTGTTGGAACACCGCATGGACCTGTCCCGCTGTGCCCATCTGCTTACGGGGCCGGTCGGTCCTTTGCTGGGCGCTGTTGTCGGTTGTATTCCCCAGTGTGGTTTTTCGGCAGCGGCAGCGACCCTGTTTAACTATAAACGCATCAGTGGCGGTGCACTGGTAGCTGTTTTTCTGGCAACCTCCGATGAGGCACTGCCCATTCTGCTGGCCCATCCCGATCAATTTTCAACTGTATTGCAGCTTTTAATCTGTAAGGTTATGATCGCTCTGTTCTGGGGCTATTGTTTCTGGCTGGTCACCTGGCTGCGCTATCGCCGCTATCACGCACTGCAGCCCGTGTTGCTGACCGAAGAGTGTCACCACAAAAAAACAGAAGCATTCTCATTTTTTCATGTTCTGCAGCATACGCTTTACATCACCGCCTATCTGTTCGGCACTATGCTGCTGATCAATGTGATCACCGAATGGCTGGGAGCAGAACGTATTGGTGCGCTGCTATTATCCAATAGCCTGTGGCAGCCCATCGTTGCCGCTCTGGTGGGGCTGATTCCTGGCTGTGGCACATCCATTCTTCTGACCTCGCTGTTTTTGCAGGGGACTTTATCCTTTGGCGCAGTCACAGCTGGTCTGTGCTCCTCCGCTGGCTTCAGTTACCTGATTCTGTTACAGAAACGAAACCGCCGTACTGCACTCGCCATCGGCTGTACCTTTCTGGCCGCCGCCATCTCTGGTCTGGTTCTGGAGCTGCTTTTCTAACCGCTCAAAAGGTCCTGCTTTTCTATGGATAGGACCTTTGCTATCATATTCATTTGCCCTATCCGTGTTTATCCGCCATTCTGTCAGCCTCTATATTCTGTCATCCTGAATTCGTCCCTTTTCCACATTCGGCAGGATAAACTGCTGTAACATATAGTCCCACAGCGATTGAGAACCTTCCGGGGTTTTGGCATTGCGATCCAGGATTTTACTCAGCTTCACGTTATGCTCCTGCCAGGCACGGCCATCGGTGGCAGCATTGAGCATAATGGACTGCACTTTATCCATCACTTTGGCAAAACGAGCCTCCGGCGATCTGCCGGCTTCAAACTCCTGCCACAGTGCCAGCAGCTTCCGGGCCTGATCCTCCGGCAATAAATGATAAATCCGCTGGGCAGCTTTCTGTTCCCGCTCTGTCTGTGTGGCAATGCCGGCATCATCATATGCGTAGGTGTCTCCGGCGTCGATCTCCACAATATCGTGAATCAGCAGCATGGTCACCGTTTTCAGCACATCAAAAGGCTCATTGGCATATTCGCTCAGCAGAATGGCCATCAGCGCCGCATGCCAGGCATGTTCCGCATCATTCTCCAGCGTCACACCATCACTGCAATACGTCTGCCGCTTAATCCGTTTTTCCTTATCCACTTCCAAAGCAAATTGAAACTGCTGTTCCAGACGATTCATGTTATCAGATCCTTTCCTGTTTTTTATAATTTATATGATAACCATTCGACAATGCGGCTAATCCGTTCATAACTGATCAGTTGACATAGCCGATCCGTTATACTGCCAAACTTACGATGCAGCAGATGGAACAGCAGACAGGACATCCACTGTTGCCGCGCTTTCTTTTTCCATTGTACCACAACTGAAACGGTTCTCCAAATCATCTGTGCGCATGTATGTGCTATTGACTTTTTCATAGTAAAACGCTATGCTATTGACAAACAGATAGAGAGGAA
>CAMFFG010000228.1 GCA_945949655.1 uncultured Peptococcaceae bacterium | reverse complement strand
CCTCCAAAAGCTGATTCAGTTTCTTTTTACCACGGCTCAGCAGCTTTTCGATCTTAGCGATGGTAAACCCGGTCAGCTCTGCAATCTCACCGTTGCTGAGTCCGTAGGCATATTTCCACAAAATCACCTGCCGATAATCGGGCGCCAGGTTCAGAATGGATTCTCCCAGCGCTCTGCCCTGCCACTGGTCCATGTTGGGAACCGCCGCCACCTCCTCGGCTTCTTTCCAGTCGGCCAGCTTTTTCTGTTCCCGTTTGCGTTTCCGATAGGCATCAATGGCTGTGTTGGTGAGGATGGTCATCACAAATCCACCGGCTTCCGGTGAATCCGCTATGTTCACTTTTGCGATATGCTTCGCCAGTTTTATAAAAGAATCGTGCACGGCATCCTCTGCCAGCTGCTGATCCTGCAAGATCTGATAGGCCTTCTGATACATCAGATTACGATATTTCCCATACAGAAATTCAAACTTTACCCGGTCATCGGGATCTTCTATCATCGCCAGATAAAATATAAGATTCCGCAATTTTTACGCCCCTTTTACTCCTGTGATTACACATTTCTACCTTTTTCAGTTTTGTTTCAATTTTGTACTTTATATTGTAACACGGGGAAGAATTGCTCAAAAAGAAAACGACGGCCGGTTTCTGCAAACATGGTAAAAAACTGCTGCAGACCATAATTTATGGTACAGGGCTTATACCGTGCTGCAGCAGTCTCTTTTTCTATTCTGTTTTATGCTGTTCTGTCTGATGCTGGTTTCTCTTTACTGCACCAGTGCCGCATTGGCGGTGACAGCCTGGCTCAGATCCGACTGACCGGCCAATGTGGTGACGGTCTGTCCCTCAATGCGAAACTCTACCTGGTCAATGGTAGCAAACTGGCACAACGTATTGGCGATGGAGTACACTGCCAGCTGCTCGCTGTTGCCATCGCTGGCCAGCTGATTGCGCAGCTCCTGGCTGAGATCCACAATGCAGATTTTTTCTTCGGGCTTCACGTTGATATCCAGCAGCTGGGTGCCGCTGGGCACGGCCGCCACTAGACCGCTATCGGCGTCGGGGCCTTCCAGCAGGGTTTCCATAGTGGCCCGCGCCATGCCCTCCACTTTTGGTATCTGCTTTTCTGTTTTTACCAGCTTCTTGCGGTCCGCATCGGCAAAGTACAGGCTCACTGTGATCTCCTGCACCGGCTCGCCGATGGTCTGCACCGGTTCATAGGTCTCTTCGATGGTAATGTCGTTGGGGTCGGGCACTTCCAGCTGGTTGACCTGCTGTTCCCCGGTTTCCGCATCCGCCGTATTCCAGGCCACATCCTGCTTTAAGTCCTGTTTCAGCTGCGACAGTGTTTCGCTGGCGCGGCTGCAGCCCACAGTGCTGCTGAAGGTTAAGGCCAGAAGCAGCAATAAGATCCATGGTTTTCGCATATTGATTCCCTCCGTTTTCTGCCGCCGCTTTTTTGTCTGTGCTGACCACAGAGGCAGCGTTCTGATACAATATATGCGAAACCGTTATTTTAATTCGTACAACTCTATCTCCGTTTCCAGATTTACCTCGATCTCCAGCTCACCAAACAGCTGCGGCCAATCTCTGCCGCGCACCAGCTCCGGATGCCAGGCGTACAGCCAGCGGCCCAGCCGCAGTACATCGCAGCCCTGCTGCTGCACCTGTTTAAAGTCCTTCTGGATCTGCTCGGTCAGCTGCTGTTTCACCTGGGCTTCCACCTGCCGGTTCAGCTGCTCTATCTGTTGCAGCGGCAAGGTCTCGGCCAGTGTGTCGTTTTCGACAATATAAATGCTGCCCTGCAGATTGGCCCGCACCCGCAGCGGTTCCGCCGACAACAGCTCCCACTGGCACCGCTTTTTGTGAATATCCAGCGTGACTGCGCGCTGCTGGGTTTGTTCCAACGGCAGGGTATAGATCTCTCTGCCGCCGGTGATCCAGTGATAGCTGGTCAGCCATTGCTGGTCCACCCAGCCTGCCAGTTCTTTCTGGCAGACCAGCGCACCGCCGTCCAGACACAGCTCTTTTTCGCCTTTGGCAACGATCCGCGGAATCACAACAGCACCGGGAACTGTATCATTCATAGCCAGGTAATAATCATTGATGATGGTGCTGCTGCCTTTTACCCGCCGTTTCTGGTCCCGCAGCAGGTTGCTCAGATAAAAAATATCCACATCAGCCAGATCAGGCTTGGCCTGCAGGATATCGCCAGCCCTGCCCTCCACCGCCAGCAGGCTGGTGCGGCGGCGCAGTACGTGCTGCTTCATTAAAAATTCCAGCCCCTGGCCCATATCATGCTCCAGAAGGCCCTGCCCCAGCAGCACAATATCCAGATGTTCCAGATAGATCTCCCGCGGTGCGCAGAAGGAGATCTGCTCCAATGCATCGCCGACCGAATCCCCCTGGCCGTCGATGACCCACATCTGTTCACTGGATATGGTCTCCTCGGCGGCATTGGGCATCAGCAGCTGAATGGTCAGCTGATATTGTCCATCTTCGTAGTCGATGGCAATGGTCTGGGCAATGGCCAGCTGATTGAACTCTTTTTTATCCCAGCAGCCATTGCAGAACGCCGCAGTTATACAAAACAACAGCAATAGCTTCCAGATCACAGATGGTTTCATTGCGGCGCGCCCCCTTTTCTTTTACCATAGAGCCAGCTGCCAGCCAGCACCAGAACCAGCAGCAGAGGCAGCAGGACAACGCTTCCTCTGGCCAGCTGCCACTCCAGCGCAAACATACGCAGAATATCTTTTATCTGCATACAGGCCAGTGCCAGCAGCGTTACCAGCCCCCAGTGCAGCCAGCGGCTTTTTTGCCGCTCCAATAACTGATGCAGGCTTTCGGATACGCTCCACAAAAGCAGGCTGCTGTTTACAAACACAATGGCCAGCCACAGCACGGCAAATAGCGCCTCGGTCCGTTCCAGAAAAGAGCTGATCCGGATCATGCGGGCCAGTTCCAGCGGCAACCAGATCATGGAACCGGTGCTGAACTGCCCGAACACCCCCAGCGCCAGCAGAACCCAGACCACAAAAATGCCGGTGGATGCCACCATAGCCAGCAGCATACCGGATGCCGCCCGTCTGGTCTGGTTCAGCGCCGGATAGATCATAAATAAAATCATCAGTCCGCTGTAGGCAAAGGCGCTGTGCAGCAGTGCCGGCCGAAC
>CAMFFG010000227.1 GCA_945949655.1 uncultured Peptococcaceae bacterium | reverse complement strand
TATGAAATGGCTGCTGGAAACCGGTTATGTACCAAGCTTCTGCACCGCATGCTACCGGGCTGGCCGCACCGGCGACCGCTTCATGCAGTTTGCCAAAACCGGTCAGATCCACAACTTCTGTCATCCAAATGCACTGATGACACTGAAAGAATATCTGGAAGACTACGCTTCTCCGGAAACCAAAGCAGTCGGTGAGAAAGTGATTGCAGAACAGCTGCCAAAAATCACTGACCCAACCAAACACAGACTGTGCGAAGAAAATCTGAAAAAAATCGAAGAAGGTCAACGCGACTTCCGGTTCTAATCCGCCACAGACCGTCTGTCACCTGTTCTTTCTTCCTTTCATCGGATTACAAATATATGAAAAACCATTACAAGAGACAGCTACCCCCGCCGAGGACTGTCTCTTTTTGTTTTTGCCGTGTTATCTTATTTTCTATCAGGTGGTAAAACTCCTGCCAGATACAAAAAGCATTACCAGCTTTTATGGCAGACGATAAAATCCGCAACTACATTGTAAAATACGAAACAGCATAACATGCTGCAGACAAAAAACAGACAGCCCGTTCAGGACTGTCTGTTTTCTGTCTGTATTGCAATTCTTTTATAGTGAGAGACGCTCCTAACCTATCTATGTTTCGACCCTTGTCTACAGATCCTCCCCTTTCAGATAAGCGATATATTTTCCGCCCCACAATTCCAGGCTATCCAACACCGGCATAAATTCCATGCCGATATCGCTCAGGCTGTACTCCACCTTAGGTGGCACCTGAGGATATTCCTTACGGATCACCATACCGTTCTGCTCCATCTGTTTCAGCTGTTTGGACAAGGTGGCATGGGTCATATCGGGCAGCATGCGCAGCAGTTCATTAAACCGCAGCGGCCCCTGGCTGAGATAATGCATGATCAGAATGGTCCACTTTCCCTGCAGCACCTTCTGGGCTGTCACATAAGGACATTTTCCATATAAATCCTGTTTCAACAGCGACATCTCCTTACACAGTATAGCAAAAGATACTAAGTATACTAAAATATCGTACTTTTCTATTTCGAACGAATGTGATACCATAATACCACATATTTTTTATGCGGTAAATACACCAAATCTGCCGCATTCTGCAACCAACCCTTTTGTCAGGAGGTGAAATCCGTTGTTTCAGGAAATGATACAGCTTTATCAGAGCCGCTCCGCATTCTTTCAGGATCTGATGCTGGAGCATCTGCAGCTTTCCGCCATTTCCATTGTACTGGCACTGATTGCCGGACTGGCTCTGGGGATCCTGATTGCCCAGCAGGACAAGTTCTCTATTCCCGTGCTGGGTACCATCAACTTTATCTACACCATACCATCCATCGCGCTGTTCGGCCTGCTGCTGCCCTTTACCGGCATCGGCAACAAGACCGCTGTTATTGCTCTGACCGTCTATGCTTTACTGCCGGTGGTGCGCAACACTTATGCCGGGCTCACCAATATTGACCCCGTCATTCTGGAAGCAGGCATCGGCATGGGCAGCACTTCCTGGCAGCTGTTGTGGAAGGTGAAACTGCCCCTGGCACTGCCCATCATCATGGCCGGTGTGCGCAACATGGTAGTAATGGTCATCGCCACCTGCGGTATTGCATCCTTTATTGGGGCCGGGGGACTGGGTGTCGCCATCTACCGTGGCATTACCACCAACCAGTACGCCATGACCTATCTGGGCAGCTTTATGATTGCCGGGATTGCGCTTTTATGCGATATTCTGCTGGGGAAAGTGGAAAAACGGATCACCCTTCGGGTCAACGGCAAAGTTCCAGAAAAGAAAAAGAAAAGGAGAATCCCATCATGAACCACATTGGTAAAAAAATCATCACCCTTCTGCTGTTATGCTGCTTTGCTCTGGCCTCGCTGACCGGCTGCGGCGGCAATCAGAATGCCGGCAGCAACGACAGCGCCAGTAGCGAACCCATCCGTATCGGCTGCAAATCCATGCCGGAACAGATGATACTGCAGGAAATTCTAGCACAGTTGATCGAAGCCAAAACCGATTATACCGTGGAACGCATCGAACCCATTGCCGGCGGCACCAGCAATATTCAGGTAGCTATGGAAAGCGGCGAGATTGACCTGTATCCCGAATACACCGGCACCGGCTGGCTGACTGTGCTGAAACATGAAGAGACCAAGGATGCCGACTATATGTATGAACAGCTGGATAAAGAGTACAACGACAATTACAACATGAGCTGGGTCAGCCTGTACGGCTTTGAAAACACCTATACCCTGGCCGTGCGTCCGGAAACAGCGCAGCAGTACAACCTGCAGAAAATTTCCGATCTGGCTGCCGTCAGCGATCAGCTCATTTTTGGCGCCAACTTTGACTACTTTGAACGGGAAGATGGCTACCAGAAAGTCTGCGACACCTACGATCTGCATTTCAAAGGCACAGCCGAAGTGGACATGGGCCTCAAATATCAAACCCTAATGGAAAACAAATGCGATGTCATCAACGCCTACACCACCGACTCTCAGATCGCCGAATTTGATCTGGTAACGCTGGAAGATGACCTGGGCCTGTTCACCGACTACCGCTGCAGCACCGTGGTGCGCAATGAAGCGCTGGACGCATATCCCGAACTGCTGGCTACTCTGCAGCTGATGGAAGGACTGATCAGCAACGAAGAAATGACCCAGATGAACTATGAGCTCAACACCAACCACCGTCTGGAAAGCGAAATCGCTGCCGACTTCCTCAAATCCAAAGGAATGATCGACTGATGGCCGCACCGGTGATCCAGTTTCAGCAGGCCGGCAAGCAGTATGGTGACATCTGGGCTCTACAACCGCTGTCGCTGGATATCCAACAGGGGGAATTTTTAAGCGTGGTCGGCTCCTCCGGCGGCGGCAAGACCACACTGCTCAAACTGATCAACGGCCTGCTGCTGCCTACCTCCGGCAAAGTGCTGGTGCTGGGCCAGGACACCACTCAGGTGGATCTGATCGCCCTGCGCCGGCAGATAGGCTATGTGATTCAAGGGGCCGCGCTATTTCCCCACCTGTCGGTGGCTGCCAACATTGGTTATGTTCCGGCTTTATCCGGCCTGAAGCTGTCACAGAAACGCCTAGAAGAACTGATGCAGCTGGTGGACCTGGCACCAGAACTGCTGGAACGCTATCCTATCAGCTTAAGCGGCGGACAGC
>CAMFFG010000226.1 GCA_945949655.1 uncultured Peptococcaceae bacterium | reverse complement strand
GGCGGTATTGAAACACGGGGCCGACTAAGGATCGGGTATCCAAAATCACCGTACTAGGGTAAAACTAAATTTACACAAAACAGATGTTCCCAAATCGTATACGCCATGATATAATAAACAATGTTACTGCACCCAAACTGGTAACAGGGAGGGGGTGTCTAAAATGGAAGTCCTTGCAATTTTAATTGTTACTGTCGGGGCAAATATAATTAGCCACTATGTTTGCAAATGGTTTGACAGTAAAATGCGGTAACAAGCCTGGTCAGCACAGACCCAAAAAGCAAAAAGAGAACCTCAGTAGTAGCCGCTACTGAGGTTCTCGCCTTGTAAACATGAAACGACCTCACAAGTGTTTCATCTTTTGCCTAGGCATATTATAGCATATGCAGATATCCTTTGCAATAGTGATAAAAATTTTATGAGACTGTTAACAGCCAGTCGGCAATATCATAAATCTCAATGCCCTCGTAGCTGTATCTGGGATGTCTGGTTCGTGCAATGATTATTTTGGGGTATCACTTTCGAAACCTTAAAATTTTTTCAGTTTCGAAAGTGATACGTTCGTCTGTTATCTGCTGATTTTATTGTGCAGAGGCCAGTTCTTTTTCCGATGTGACGATAACAGAACCATCATCCAACGTCAGAAAGAAATTTTTCCTGGCTTCACCGCTAGCGCAGCGTATATTTTTTTGCAATTTTCTCGAAAATACAGATAAAAGCATTGACACACATGTTAACAGTATGTATAATTATAATTTTAAATTTGACAAAACCATGTTTGTCCTGTATAATATACTATGTAAATATGAATTGCGAAGCAGCAGGGAGGGTGGTACACTTGTCAGGCAAGAAGAAAGTCTCCAAGGTTCAGGAAGCGTTATCCCAATTTGTAGGAAGCGATGTAAAATTAAAAGCAAACAGTGGTCGTCGTAAATTTATTGAGCGGTCCGGTGTTCTGGAAGGTACATACGCAAATTTATTTGTGGTTCGGGTGGCTGATCAGTCGGTGGAACGGAAAATGTCGTTCAGCTATGTGGATCTGTTGACCGGCAATGTGGTACTGATCGTCAATCGGGATGGAAAGGATTACCGATTGGTGGTAAATCAGAATTAGCGGCATGTATGATACCGTCGTGCGAGAAATCTCGTGCGGCGGTTTTTTCTTTTTCTTTATGTAGCTGCGTTTTATGCGGCGCAACAAAGTGATGAAACATAGAAAAAAGAGCCAGAAAAACCATGTAACCAAAAAATATGAAATGAACACTTGACAAAACATGCTATAAGATGTATTGTATTAGTGTAGTAATACAATAACAAAATCATACAAAAACAAATTCAGATAAAAGGAGTGGTCAACATGGAAAAACAGCGATACCGTTGTCCCAAATGTGGGTGCATGGAATATGAGTCTGATCAGTTTCAGGCCACCGGCGGCAATTTTGCCAAGCTGTTCGACGTGCAGAATAAAAAATTTATCACCGTCAGCTGTAAACAGTGCGGCTACACCGAGCTGTACAAAGGCACCAGCGGATGGAACATTCTGGACTTTCTAATTCAATAGGCGAAAGGATGATGACAGATGGAGTTTCAGTCCAGTACACCCATTTATCTGCAGCTGATCGATATACTGAAGCTGCAGATCGTATCCGGAAAATTAAAATCCGGAGATAAACTGCCTTCGGTGCGGGATCTGGCACTGGAATACGGGGTAAACCCCAATACCATGCAGAAGGCGTTGAGCCAGCTGGAGTGGGAGAAGCTGGTTTACACGGTGCGCACCACAGGGCGCTACGTAACCGAGGATCGGGAGCTGATTCAGCAGCTGCGCCGCAAGCTGGCGGAAATGCGCATCGGAGAGCTGCTGGCCGAGCTGCGCAAGCTGGGCTACAGCAAGGAGGAGATCCGGCAGCTGCTGGACAGTTATATGGAGGAGATGATAGAAGATGACGGCACTGGTACAATTTGAACATGTAAGCAAACAATATGGCAGTAAAAAAGCATTGGATGATGTCAGCTTTACGCTGGAGCCGGGGAAAATCTACGGCCTGTTGGGGCCAAACGGCAGCGGCAAATCCACCGCTATTAAAATGATAAACGATCTGTTGCAGCCAACTTCCGGCACAGTGCTGGTAAACGGTGCAAAACCCGGTGTGGAAAGCAAAAAAATCATATCTTATCTGCCGGATCGCAATTATTTAAACGACTGGATGCAGGTGGCGGACGCCTTTAAGCTGTTTGGTGATTTTTATGCCGACTTTGACCGCAGCCGGGCAGAGGATATGCTGCGCAGTCTGGGGATCGACCAGAAAGCGCGGTTAAAGACCTTATCCAAAGGCACGCTGGAAAAAGTACAGCTGATCCTGATCATGGCGCGGCGGGCAAAGCTGTATGTGCTGGATGAGCCCATCGCCGGGGTGGACCCTGCTGCCCGCGATTATATTATGCAGACTATTCTCAGCAATTACGGAGAGGAGAGCTCTATTTTAATTTCTACCCACTTAATTACCGATATCGAAAAAATTCTGGATGAAGTGCTGTTCCTGCAGAATGGCAAGATCGTGCTGCAGGGTGCAGTGGATGACATTCGGGCCGAACACGGCAAATCCATTGACGGATTGTTCAGGGAGGTATTCAAATGCTAGGGAAATTATTAAAATACGAAATGAAAGCATCTGCCCGCACATTATTGCCGCTGTATGTGGGCACCATGGTGGTGGCACTGATCTGCGGCATTCAGCTTGCGCTGATGACCAACAGCATAAACGGCAGCGATGTATGGTTTTCTGTTGTAGGCCACCGGAACGATAGCTTGCTCAGTATGTTTATGTATCTGCTGTTTTTTGGCCTGTGTGTGGCCATTGTGGTGCTGACCATCATGATCGTAGTACAGCGGTTCAATAAAAGCCTGATCGGCGATGAGGGCTACCTGATGTTCACACTGCCGGTCACCCAGGTGCAGCTGTTGAGCAGCAAACTGATCGCGGCGCTGCTGTGGGTGCTCATTGGCACAGTGGTGATGGGCCTGTCCGCACTGATTATGATGGTGCCCGCGGTGTTTATGAATCTGAGCTCTCTGCTGCAGGGCTGGTCCTACTTCTGGAACGAGCTGCAGTATCTGTTCAGCCAGATCTCGGTCAGTGGTCTGCAGTTTGCTTCTTCCTTCCTGTCCACCATCTGCAGCGGTTTATCCAGTATCGT
>CAMFFG010000225.1 GCA_945949655.1 uncultured Peptococcaceae bacterium | reverse complement strand
GTGCAACTGCAGCCCAATGGGGCACCGACTACGAAAAAACCGTGCGGGAGTCACTGGAGAAACAGCATGTGATTTGCAGTGAACTTGACGAAGAACATACAGCGCGGGTGCTGAGTATTCCGGTTATGTGGCAGCAGCGCACATTTGGTGCGGCCTGTATTCTGCTGGGGGAAGAATCCATTCCCAGAGAGATCTATGAATATGCCCAGGGTGTGGTGAATCATTTTGCCATTGCCTTTGACCGGCAGGCATTAAGTGAGCTGCAGCAGCGTATTTTAGTAGAAAAACAGGCCGAGGAGACCAGGGGCTATCTGCTGCGGGCTATCTCCCACGATCTGCGTACCCCGCTGACTGGTATATTGGGCGCCAGCGGTTCTATTCTGGAAAATGGCGACCGCATGCAACCCGAACTAAGATTGCGCCTGATGCAGGATATTCATGAAGAAGCACGCTGGCTCTTGCGCATGATTGAAAATGTACTGTCGGTGACAAAAATCGGCAACTATAATCCGGAACTGAAAAAAACTCTGGAGCCGGTGGAAGAAGTGCTGGCCGACTCGGTGGCACGCTGTAAAAAATATTTTCCCGACTTAAAAATATCGATCCACCAGCCTGATGAGCTGATCATGCTGCCCATGGACCCGGTGCTGATCCGTCAGGTGGTCACCAATCTGATTGATAATGCTTATCGCCATGGCAACAGCAAAGAGGTAATAGAGCTGACCGTAAGTGTAAAAACAGATGCAGTAGAGATCGCTGTGCAGGATTATGGCCCCGGTATGCCGCCGGAAGAACTGAAACAGCTTTTCCGCGGCATGGGTGGGCGAAGACAGAAAGATGGTGACGGCAGCCGCGGTCTGGGGCTGGGCATGTCCATCTGCAAAACCATCGTGGAAGCTCACGACGGACAGATCTCTGCGGAAAATGTGCCTGGAAAAGGTCTGCGTGTAGCATTTTGTTTACCAATGGAGGAGATGAAATAATATGAACGGAAATGTTTTGATTATTGAAGATGAGGAAGCCATTATCAATGTACTGGCTTCTATTCTGATCGCCAACGAGTATATCCCTGTAATCGCCAAGAATGGCGGACAGGCGCTGACCATGCTGCGTTCCTTTCAGCCTGATGTGATTCTGCTGGATCTGGGCCTGCCGGATATGGACGGCATCGATATTCTGAAAAAAGTGAAAGAATCGCACAATTGTCCGGTGTTGGTGGTATCGGCCCGGGACAAAGAATGGGAGAAGGTAGAGGCGCTGGATCTGGGCGCAGACGATTATATCACAAAACCGTTCGGCACATCCGAACTGCTGGCCCGCATCCGTGTGGCCCTGCGTAACCGCTCTGACGGCGAAGAAAAATCTGCCAGCGAAAAAGGGATCTACTGCTGTGGTAAGCTGCGGGTGGATCTGGAAAAACATGTGGTAACGCTGGACAATGAACGGGTACATCTGACAAAAAATGAACTGCGCATTATGGAACTGCTGAGTCGCAATCCCGGCAAAGTGCTGACCTATGACTATTTGATCAAAAACATCTGGGGCGCTGACATGCCGGAAAACAACCGAATCCTGCGGGTCAATATGGCCAATATCCGTCGCAAGCTGGAGGAGAATCCGGCCGAGCCTAAATACATCATTACAGAAATTGGCGTAGGCTATCGGCTGGCGGACGAAAGCTATTTCTGATCAGAGGGAACAATGCTATGCGTACAGGCAAAGTGAATCTGCGCGCTTTTTCAAAAGACGGCTATATCATCAATCAGCAGCTGCTGCAATCTGTGCCATATGGTATGAAGCAGTCCAATAATAATGGCTGCGGCTGGATCGCCGCCTATAATTTTCTGCATGGCTTTGGCCGCAAAAAAAGCTGGGATACGGTGCGGCAACAGATGGAGGATACCTTGCTTTTTGGAGGACTGCTGGGTACCCATGTGGTGCAGTTGTATCTGTATCTGCGGCGGCACGGATTTCCGCTGCGCTGGTCCTGGGGACAAAAGCGGGCTCGCCTGCAGGCCGCGCAATGTACAGCCGGAATTCTGTTTTATTACAATGGTTATGCATTGCATTTTGTCACATTCTTTCCGGTGACCCCGGAAGAGCGGGAGCAAATCTGTTCTGACCAGGCAGAACCCGATTTATCGCAGGCGTGGTACCGGTTTCTGAACGGACGCATGGGAAAACAGCAGGATTATGATACCATGGAGCATTTTCTGCAGACAGAGAGCCAACTGCAGGTGCTGGTGCAGCTGACCACAAAGTGCCCGCGCAGCTAAGCAGCCAGCGCACACACGCAAGGAACAAAAATGTGCGTACTTGTTTTTTTGTATCTGTGTGATATACTGACGGCAAATGCCGGCACAGAATCATAAAAACAGAATGGAGCGATGCTGTATGACATTGCAGGATGTAGCAAAAGCGCTGGAGAAAAACCGCTATCAGGTGCAGATTTTTTCTACCAAAGAGGAGGCGAACCAGTACCTGAATCAGGTGCTGGACCAGACAGTGATCGGCTTTGGAGATTCCGAGACCCTCAGCCAGATGAAATTATACGAGAGTTTATCTACGCACAATCAGGTAATAGACCCGAAACAAAGCACAGACAATGACGATTTTTTGCGTATTGCCAAAGCTTGTCTGGCCGCGGAGGTATTTGTCACGTCTGTCAATGGATTATCGGAGACTGGCGTGCTGGTCAATCTGGACGGAACAGGCAACCGGGTGGCAGGATCCCTGTTTGGACACAGGAAAGTATATTATATCATCGGACGCAATAAAATTGCGCCTACCGTGGAGCAAACCATCTGGCGGGTGCGCAACATTGCAGCTCCCCAAAATGCCCGACGGCTGCAGCTGCGTACGCCCTGTGCAATCAGAGGGGATCGCTGTTATAATTGTGCCAGCTCGGACCGCATCTGCAACGGTCTGCTTGTTCAGATGAAGAAGATGAACGATATTGCCATGGAAGTGATACTGATCGATGAGGAGCTGGGCTTCTAGGGAGTGGTGTGATGCAGCAAACCTATCATGAAAAAGAAATTTCTGCTCTGGCCCGGGAAAAATGCGGTGTGATCTATGCCCTTGAACTGGTAGGCGGTAAATGGCGGCTGCCGGTGCTTTGGAAGCTTTCCCGGCAGGAGACCATACGCTATAATGCGTTGCGGAGGCAACTCCCAGGCATCACCAACACCATGCTGACCC
>CAMFFG010000224.1 GCA_945949655.1 uncultured Peptococcaceae bacterium | reverse complement strand
AGTAACACAAAGAAGCTGTCGCATCGGTTTTTCCGGCGACAGCTTCTTTGTTATTTTACAATATAACCCAACTGGTCTGGTTATGCGTCAGCCAGCACAATGGTCTGCGCCATGCTGGTCATGCGGGTGCTCCAGCCTTCGGCGTATTCGGCCGGATAGCTGAGTAACAGGGCCAGGCAGCCGTCATGGTAGCTGGTGGTGTAGCAGTAGTTGCCGGTTCCGTCCACAGCGGTGCCATCCCACAGCTGCCAGGTGTGGGTATCGTCGCCTAGTGTGATCTCCTGGTCGGTCAGCTCCCATTGGGGCAGTACAGAGGTGTAAGGCTGGACCCGTGGTGCAAATTCACCCAGCGCGTTGGTGGCAATCCAGTCCTCCGGCGTGCAGTCCGGTGTATAGCAGATCAGCATGGTAGTGGGGACCATGGTGGTTTCATCGTCATACACAGAAATAAAGCGATCGGCAAAAGCGTTGTCGGTGATCTCTCCAGGTACATAGGTGAAAGCTTCGGCATCGTAATATATGGCGTAAAAATCGTCATGCTGCGCTTTGGTGTAGGTGCTCGTTTCCTCCAAGCCTTCCACCGTGATGGTGAAATCCTGCGTAGCGGGCAGATCAGCTAGATCAAGTTGATCCGACTGCATATCGGCGGACTTCGTCTGCTGGCAGCCTGTCAGCAGAAGTAACAGCAGCAGAACGGAAAGCAGTGTTGCATGTTGTTGTTTCAGTTGTTTCATCAGAAGAAACCTCCTTTTCGTTTGTAAAAATATACTTTGGAACACACACCGATTCTTTCTTAAATTATAAAATGAACAGTTTTATTATAGCAGCAGGGTCTATAGTTGTAAAGGTTCTGTCATCGGAAGCCGTTGCGACCTATAAAATTGTATAGTGTATACATAATAACGTAATACGCTGCAATATTTCAGACATTATATGCAGTTATATGTTTAAATATAAGGAATCTCAAAGAAAAAAATTACAACAGTATATTGCATTTTGTACTTAAGATGATATAATAAGACCGTATTTTATATTATATAACAAAAGGTATTAATTATATCTGTTGTAGTACAAAAAATCAAAGAGGTGTTGAAACAGTGTCTGGTGTGGATCTATCAAAAAAAATTGAAGATGGTCTGAACGATAGTGAATCGTGGAAAGGCCGTCAGCGTGCCTTTGGCTTTATCCGCCCTGGGATGCAGCGTATGGTAAAACGATATCCGGAATTGACACATAAGCTGCGTGCGGTAAAAGAGTATTCTATTGATCATGTGGATGAACTTCTGGAACAGGCGATCCAATCGCTGGAAGCCAGAGGCGTAAAAGTTTATGTGGCCAAAACAGAGGAAGAGGCCAGAGCTTATATTGCCAATGTGGTTGGAAAAAATCTGGTGGTAAAATCGAAAAGCAATGCCGGGAAGGAAATCGGCATTACGAAACATCTGATGGCACAGGGCGCTAAGGTGATTGAAACGGACCTGGGGGACCGTCTGGTGCAGTTGGAAGGGAAGGATAAATCGACCCATACACTGGCGCCGGCTATTCATATTCCCATTGAAGATGTTACCACGCTATTGTCCAACAATGTGGGACGGGAACTGGAATGTGATCTGGAGACGCTGGTGCGCGCCGCCAGAGAAAGTCTGCGGGAATATCTGACTACTGCCGAAGTGGGGATCTCCGGTGCTAATGCCATTGATGCCGAGACCGGTTCTATTTTCTTAACAGAAAATGAAGGTAACATTCGCTGTGTGACCAGCATGCCGCGGGTGCATATCGCCATTGCCGGTATTGAAAAAATCGTGCCTCGTCTGACTGATGGCCTGACTGTGGTAAAAGCGGCAGCAGCCTACGGGGTAGGGCAGGACATTGGGACCTATGTTTCGGTGATCGACGGTGTGAGCCGTTATAATAACGATGAGCTGGCCTTTTTAGGATCCGGGCAGGGTCCCGAGGAAGTGCATGTGGTATTCCTGACCCAGGGACGGCACAAAGCTATTGATGAAGGCTTTGCCGAATCGCTGTACTGCATCAACTGCGGCAGCTGTCTGAATTTCTGTCCTGTTTATGCAGAGATTGGACAGAACTACGGCTATAAATATCTGGGCGGCCGCGGCGCTGTATTCGCAGCATTCCACGGCAATGGTCTGGATAAAGCGCAGGAAGCAGGTTTGTCGCTGTGTATCGGCTGCAAACGCTGTGAAGAAGCCTGCGCGGTAGGTATGCATACACCGGAAATGATCTCGGAACTGCGCTCTAAGGTGGTAAAAGCAGAAGGTATGGGCACTGCCAAAAATTCTGTATTTAAAATGATCGGTGACAATAAGCTGGCTCCACTGATGAAAGTGGCCCGCAATTTCCAGGGCATTGGTCTGAAACGGACAGCCGGCGGTGCGACAGCCCGCATTAATCTGGAAAAGATGGGGATCCCCAGTGACCGCTTGCTGCCATCGCTGGCCCACCAGTCTTTTGCCGAAGTGATCGCGAAAAAATCGCCGCTGGCCAAGCCAAAAGCCAAAGTAGCTTTCTTTGCCGGCTGTGTGGTGAATTATGCGACACCGCAGCTGGGTCTGGATGTGTATGATATTCTGGCTGCCAACAATGTGCAGATGGTGACCTACAAAAAAGAAGCATGCTGCGGTCTGCCGGCTATTATGAGCGGCGATACGAAAGATGCTTTGAAGCTGGCAAAAACCAACATCGGCCTGTTTTCCAGCGATGAATATGAATATATTGTGTTTGCCTGTCCATCCTGTGCCACCACAGTGAAAAAAGAATGGGCAGAGTTGCTGAAAGATGAAAATGATCCGCAGCTTTTGGCACAGTATCATAAAATGCAGGCCAAGGTCATTGACCTGAATGATTATCTGGTCAATGTGCTGCAGGTGACCATGCCGAAACTGAACCAGAATGTCACCGTGACCTATCATGATTCCTGCCATCTGGCCAGAGGCTTAAATGTAACGGCAGAACCGCGGAAACTGCTGCAGGATGCCGGTGCAGAGCTGAAAGAAATGGAAGACTCGGTGAGCTGCTGCGGGTTTGGCGGCAGTTTCAGCCTGTTTTACTATGAACTGTCCAAACGGGTGAACGATGCCAAGATCCAGAAGGCACAGGCTACCGATGCTGAATATATTGTTGCCAGCTGTCCGGGCTGTGTGATGCATCTGAAAGATGGTGTGCACAGAGCCAATGGCAATCAGAAGGTTGTGCATATGGC
>CAMFFG010000223.1 GCA_945949655.1 uncultured Peptococcaceae bacterium | reverse complement strand
AACCTGTAATAGGTAAGACTATTCAGAATTGAATAAATGATGACTTTAGACAGAGGCTCTCTTTCGGGGGTCTCTGTTTTTGCATGACTCCAAACAAAGATAACAGACATCAAGCGGAGATAATATCTAACACAACAGCGCAACAGCAGACATGGTTTCACTTGTCCCTTTGTGCCCTGGACATAGCCCTGCCTGTTCCCTGTTGCCGGATTTACATCCGCCACAGTCGGAACAGACTGCACCCAAGCCCATTGCAACTCGGAACAGCAGGGAAACCCATGTCTGCTCTTTTTGTCCGGAAAAGATGACCGATATCGAGTAAAAATTCATGTCTGCGTGATTATTTTCTAGAGAATCAGTAGCGGTTTTACATAAAAGTGTGTGTGCAAGGGATGTAAATCAGGGCTGCGGCACAATTTTCTGCTGAATTAAAAAATTAATTTGACAAACTAATTAAGTGCCTATATAATTACTTTGACAAACTAAGTAATTGATTGTCTGTAAAGTTGGCAGAAATGGGGGGAGCAGACGATGGATGCCTTTTCGCGAGAGTTGAATGATCTACTGACCGATGCATTCTGGTCGGTGCTGAAAATTGAAGAACAGGCGGCAAATATGCTGGCCCATGGAGATCTGTCCATCAGTGAGCTGCATCTGCTGGAAGCAGTATCGAAGGATGAAACACAGGGCCGGAGCATCAGTGCGCTGGCAGCGGATTTAAAAATCACATTGTCCTCTGTGACCATTGCAGTAAATAAACTGGTGAAAAAGGGCTATGTGGAAAAAATCCGTTCAGAAGTGGACGGTCGTCAGGTTTTTGTAAAATTGACCAAGATGGGGCGTAAAGTCAATGCAGGGCATCTGTATTTTCATGAAAACATGGTACGCAATGTCAGCGGGGATATGTCGGAAGAAGAAAAAGAAATTCTGGTACGTGCCATGAAAAATCTGAATAAATTTTTCAAGCGAAAACTTGAAACGAGGAATGAATGATGAGTTTCAGTATTTTAGGAACAGGAAGCGCTTTGCCGGAGCGGGTTGTAACCAATGAGGAATTGTCTCATATGGTAGATACCAGCGATGCATGGATCCGCACCCGCACCGGCATCAGAGAGCGTAGAGTCTGCAGCAGCGAAACAGTGACGGAGCTGGCCTGCCAGGCAGCAGCGAAAGCTCTGACGGATAGCGGCTGCACCGCCGCCGAGCTGGATCTGATTATCTGCGCCACGATAAGTGCCGACTATGCAACACCATCTATGGCCTGTATTCTACAGGATAAGCTGGGTGCCCACTGCCCCGCTTTCGATATCAATGCGGCCTGCACTGGCTTTTTGTATGCGCTGGATATTGCGGCGGGCTATTTTGCCCGCAAGGCAGATCAGAAAATTCTGGTGGTAGCTGCTGAGGCCATGAGTCGTCTGATCGACTGGCAGGACCGCAGCACCTGCGTATTGTTCGGCGATGGCGCCGGGGCGGCAGTGCTGGGCGCCGGCGATGGACTGTTGGCGATTCGGACAGGTGCCAAAGGCAGTATTGCGCCTTTATATGCGCCCAGCAGCTGGGGCAACAGCCCTTTCTATACCGGAAACAGTGCGCAGCCCTATCTGGTGATGGAGGGGCAGGAGGTTTTCCGCTTTGCGGTAACCTCTATGGTGCAGACTGTTGAGGATGTGCTGGCCCAGACTGGGGTTCGCAAAGAGGAGCTGGCGTGGGTACTGCCCCATCAGGCCAACATCCGCATTATTGATGCGGCGCTGAGCCGGTTAAAAATCGGGTCGGAAAAATGCCTGACCAATATTGCTGATCATGGGAATACATCGGCAGCCTGTGCGGCTATCCTATTAGATGAAGCCAACCGGGCCGGAAAACTGAAAAAAGGTGATTTGCTGGCCATGACCGCCTTTGGCGGCGGCCTGACAACCGGCGCCTGTATTTTGCGCTGGGATAAATAAAAATGAAAAAAACAGGAGGAAAAAACATGAGTACATTGGATAAGGTTGTAGAAATTTTAGTGGAAGCAAAAGATCTGGAAGCAGACAAAATTACAGAGGCAAGTACCTGGGATGATCTGGGTCTGGATTCTCTGGACACTGTTGAACTGGTGATGAACATGGAAGATGCCTTTGGCATCTCTCTGGAAATGACAGAAGATATGAAAACCGTTGGTGACGTGGTAAAAGCCATCGACGCTGCGAAATAAGGTGATACCGATGATTAAGACACCTGTTTGTGATCTGCTGGACATCCGTTATCCTGTTCTGCAGGGCGGCATGGCCTGGATCGCTGATGCGGAGCTGGCTGCAGCTGTGTCTAATGCTGGCGGCCTGGGCATTATCTCTGCCATGAACGCCGGCGGCGACTGGGTGCGGGAACAGATCCGCAAAGCGAAATCGTTAACAGAAAAACCTTTCGGGGTAAACATTATGCTGGCCAGCCCCCATGTGGAAGAAGTGGCACAGATCGTAGCAGAGGAAAAAGTTGCAGTTGTGACTACCGGGGCGGGCAATCCGTCTAAGTATATGAAGCTGTGGCTGGATGCCGGTATTAAAGTGGTGCCGGTGGTAGCTTCCACCGCTATGGCTAAACTGGTGGTGCGCAACGGTGCAAGCGCAGTCATTGCCGAAGGCGGGGAATCGGGCGGCCATGTGGGCGAACTGACCACCATGGTGCTGGTGCCGCAGGTTTGTGATGTGGTGGATGTGCCGGTTATCGCTGCCGGTGGCATTGCCGATGGCCGCGGTGTGGCAGCTGCTTTTTATCTGGGCGCTGCCGGTGTGCAGATGGGAACCGCTTTTCTGGTAGCAAAAGAATGTAATGTGCACCAGAATTACAAAGATAAAGTGCTGAAAGCCAAAGATATTGATACCATGACGACCGGACGCCGCCTGGGTCATCCGGTGCGGGTGCTGAAAAATCCCTTCTCCCGGGAATACGGACAGAAGGAGTATGACAGCTCCATCAGCGATGCCCAGCTGGATCAGATGGGTGCTGGCGCACTGCGCAGAGCAGCCGTGGAGGGCGATGTGCAGCGTGGTTCCTTCATGTGCGGGCAGATTGCCGGTATGATTCATGAAGAACGGTCTGCTGCTGAAATCATTACATCCATTATGACGCAGACAGAACAGATTTTAGCGGGAGGCTGCCCATGGCTAAAATAGCATTGCTGTTTGCCGGTCAAGGGGCGCAGTACCCAGGCATGGGCAAAGATTTTTTTGAGCAGAGTG
>CAMFFG010000222.1 GCA_945949655.1 uncultured Peptococcaceae bacterium | reverse complement strand
TGCATGGCGGTGTGTTTGCCGGTCTGATCCGTACCGCTATGGGGATGGCTATGCTGACAAAAAACAAAGCCGGTGTGACCACATCACTGGATGTACAGTATTTAAAAGGCGCTGGCAAAGGAGATGTATTGCGGGCTGAGGCGGAAGTGATCCACAATGGAAACACCATGCTGTACTGCAGCTGTAAGATATATAATCAGCGCGGCGATCTGCTGGCCACCGGACAAGGTGCTTTTCTGGTGCAGAGCAGAGATTTTGTGCAGGATTATGCTGCCAAGCTGCGTCAGCAGGAAAACCAGTAGGACGATAATGTACCGATGGAACAGAAGCTCTGCTGAAAGGAGAAAGGCATGTGGGATATACCATACCAATTGAATCGCTGAAAATGAGTTGCGGGCAAGCTGCTTATGAAAAAGGTTT
This sequence comes from uncultured Peptococcaceae bacterium, assembly GCA_945949655.1. Taxonomy (GTDB): domain Bacteria; phylum Bacillota; class Peptococcia; order Peptococcales; family Peptococcaceae; genus UBA7185. Next base: position 2,814 of record CAMFFG010000222.1, on the reverse strand, counting down.
GCGGCTTTATCAGATGAATAATGTGCAGGGCATCCGTGCGGAACTGTCAGGTGACATTGTGTATATCGAAGCACAGGTCATATCCTCTGCGCGCAACAGCACATATTATGTGACACTGGAATACGATTTCGAGAATAGAAAATTTGTGGATGTGGACTGCGAATGCCCGGCTTATGAGACCTATTATGGTCTGTGTAAGCATTGCGTTGCTCTGGCCCTGAAATATAACCGAATGGTGAACGACGGGCAGTTTTCCTTTGCCCGCAGGGGCAAAGAACGGAGAACATCTGATCTGCTGGACAGGCTGATGCAGGAAAAGACCGAGCAGGCTGTGGCCTGCTATCAGGATCTGAACCGGCAGGTCCTGTCTGAACCGGTTCGGTTAGAGCCTGCGCTGCGCTATCAGAGTGTGCCGGAACGCTGGACGGTCAGCTTCCGCATCGGAACTTCGGCACACATGTATGTTTTAAAAGATCTGACCCAGTTTGTGCTGGATCTGCAGAAAGAAGAATTTGTTTCTTACGGCAAAAAGCTGGAGTTCCGCCACCAGCGCACTGCTTTTGCGCCGGAAAGTCTGACGCTCCTGGACCTGATTGTGGAAAACTATAAAACCGAAGAATCGTTCCGCCATCGGGTAAACGGATCCTACTATGTATTGGGTTCTACCCGACGAGAATTTGCGCTGACCACGGCCAATCTGTTTCGTCTGCTGCGCGCCATGCCGGATCATCAGATCGCCGTGACGGACGAGCAGGGGCGCGTTACCGTTTTCAATATACGGGAACAGGATTCCATTCAGCTGCCCATTCGATTAGAAGCTGATGATGCCGGTGGGTATCATCTGGAACTGCCACCTTTTCTGTATCTGTCGGATCAGGAGCAACATTGTGTTGTGGCAGCAGGCAATTTTGTGTTTTGCCCGTCAGAACTGGATGACAGTTTATCTACAGTGGCCCGTATGAGTGCTGGCAATCGTGCCAAAGACTATTTTATTGCCGAAGCCGATCTGCGCAGATTCTGCGCTACGCTGCTGCCAGCTCTAATTCGCTGCAGCAATGTGGACTGGAGCGGTCTGGAGCAGTATTTACCCGACCCATGCCAGCTCAAGGTCTATCTGGATGATGACGGGCGATATATTCTCTGCCGGGCTGAAGCGTGGTATGGAGATCGAAAATATTTACTCCATGAGACTGCCACCGACACCGTGCGGGATTTTGCCCAGGAGGGGCAGCTTCGCTATCTGCTGGAGCAGTATTTTCCTTTCTGGAATGCCTATGGTGAGCTGTATTTTCCCTACGATGAGGACTGGAGGCTGTATGGGCTTTTGACAACCGGTCTGGATGAAATCGGCCAGCTGGCAGAGGTCTATCTGTCTGACCGGATCCGCCGGATACAGCTTCAGCCACAACCGAAGCTTTCGGTGGAGGTCCGGCTGAAAGGCAATCTGCTGGATCTGAATATTGATGCGGAGCGGCTTCCCCAGGAAGAATTACAGAATCTGCTCAGTGCCTACCGGCAGCGCAGAAAATATTACCGTATGAAAAGTGGAGATTTTCTGCAGCTGGAGGGTGGTTCTCTCTGTACGCTGGCTGAGCTGGCTGAAGGGTTGGATGTGAATGGTACAGATCTGAAACAGGGACAGTTGCAGGTCCCCCTTTACAAAGCCTATTATGTGGATCAGGTGCTGCGGGAAAGCGATGAGACGCTGACTGTTCAGCGGGATCTGCCTTTTCGCAGTCTGATCCGTGATCTGAAGCATTACGAGGATAATGACGACGAGGTGCCCGCTGGCCTCACCACCAAACTGCGCCGCTATCAGCAGACAGGCTATCAGTGGCTGATGACGCTGTCCCGCATGAAACTGGGCGGTATTCTGGCCGATGACATGGGTCTGGGCAAAACGGTGCAGATTATTGCCATGCTTTTGGCGCACAAGGAGACTCTGCAGCAAAAACCGGCCCTGATCGTGACACCGGCTTCGTTGGTCTATAACTGGGAGAGTGAGATCCACCGTTTTGCCCCGGAGCTTTCAGTATGCAGCATCACCGGCACGGCCTCCGAACGGCGGGTGAAAATAAAAACGGCTCAGACCGGCGTGGCGCTGACATCCTATGATCTGCTCAAACGGGAGGTGGAGCATTATCAGCAGGCTTATGCGTTCTGTATTCTAGATGAGGCCCAGTATATCAAGAACCATACCACTAAGGTGGCCCGTGCTGTTAAAACACTGCAGGCCAATGTGCGGTTTGCGCTGACCGGCACGCCGATTGAAAACCGGCTATCCGAGCTGTGGAGCATTTTTGATTTTCTGCTGCCTGGCCTTCTAGGCCGCTACGAAAATTTCCGGCAGCGCTACGAAACTGCCATTGTGCAGCAGAATGACCAGATCGCGCTCAAGCAGCTGCAGAAATTGATCTATCCCTTTATGCTGCGCCGCATGAAGCAGGATGTTCTGAAGGATCTGCCGGAAAAAATTGAAAATGTGGTGTATTCCAAGATGGAAGCGGAACAGCGGGAAATCTACATCGCCAATCTGCAGCGTGTGCTGGAGTCGCTGCAGAGCAAAAGTGACGATGACGTGCGCAGCGAAAAGCTGCAGATTCTGGCCGAACTGACCCGGTTGCGGCAGCTCTGCTGCGATCCGGCGCTCTTATACGAAAACTATACCGGCGGTTCGGCTAAGCTGGATACCTGCATGGAGCTGGTGGAAAACGCCATTCAGAGCGGCAGCAAGGTACTGGTTTTTTCCCAGTTTACCACGCTGCTGGAACGCATCAGAATGCGTATGGAAAAACAGCAGATATCCTGAGATCG
>CAMFFG010000221.1 GCA_945949655.1 uncultured Peptococcaceae bacterium | reverse complement strand
GAACCTAGGGATAACGGAGTCAGAGTCCGTTGCCTTACCGCTTGGCGATACCCCAGCGAAAAATCACAAAATATATTATATCATGTTTTTTGTATTTTGCAAGCCTTTTTTCAGTCTCATATCATTGACCAATGTACATTTTTCAGGATAACAGTCTTTTCTCAATCTTCATAGTTCTGCTGCAGTTCGTAGAAATAGGGCATCACCAGTACTACTTTTGTGCCTTTGCCCTGGGTACTGTCGATCAGCATTTTCCCGCCGTGCAGCTCCATAATCTCACTGGCGATGGATAATCCTAAACCGGTGCCGCTTTTGTTGCTGCTGCCTTTATAAAATTTCTCTTTCACCCGTTTCAGGTCTTCCGGCGAGATCCCGCTGCCGTTGTCCTCGATGATCATAACGATCTGATCATCCAGCACCTGACTGCTGATCTTGATTTCTGCTTTGGGCCGGCCAGCCGTAAACTTCATGGCATTGTCCACAATATTGATAAACACCTGCTTTAAGCGGTTGTAGTCGGCAAATACCCAGCTTTCCTTGTTGTCGGTCAGCACGGTCATTTTTATTTTTTCCTGATGGCAGCGCACGGCAAACTGATTATGAATGTCTTCCAGCAGATGCTTGATGGAAAATTCCTCTTTTTTCAGTGTGATCCGATGGGCCTGCAGTTTGGAGAAATCCAGCAGGTCGTTTACCAGAATAATCAGGCGGTCTGTCTCTTTTCCAATGATACGCAGCCCTTCTTCTGTCACATCCGGATCGTCCTTCATGTCCTGCAAGGTTTCCGCCCAGCCTTTAATGGATGTTAACGGCGTGCGCAGTTCGTGAGAGATAGAGGAAATGAATTCATTTTTGGCCTGATCCGCCCGGGTGATCTCCTTGGTCATAATATTGACCGCATCCACCAGTTGCCCGATCTCATCGTTGTGATATTTGATCGCAGTCACCTTGTAGTTACCCTGGGCCACTTCCCCGGTCACACGCACCAGCTCCTGAATAGGGATCAGAATCCGCTTGGACATGGCGCGGCCAAACACAAACGCCACACAGATCACCACGACCCCTACCAGTGCTGTAACCATCATATACTGAATGATCACCTTATAGGTAGGCTCTAAGCTGGACACATAGCGCAGCACACCTACAATATTGTTGTCATCATAGATCGGCGCGGAAACTGCTGTGATCAGCTCGTCCATTTCGCTGCGTCCCCGCCAGGTGCCCATGCGCCCACTCAGAGCCTGAATAAAGTCGCCGGTGGTAACGATCTCACCAGTGGAGGAACCGGTACTGTCGATCACCACCCGCCCGTTCAGATCCAGCACTTCCACCAGCGCTTTTTCCTCGATATCAATATTTTCAAAAATATAATTGGATTTGGTATAAATGTCGCCCGCATCAGCATATCGGTTAAAAAAGTTTGCCGCAGTCTCGGCGTGATTGACCAGAACCCGCTCCACGCCGCCCAGATAATACTGGGTGATCACTACCATAAACATACTTTCCAATAGCAGCACGGTAAATAACGCCACGGCCACATAATTGCTGATCAGCTGCTTGCGAATACTCTGCACGGTTTATTCTTCGCCTCCCCACCAGCGATAGCCATAGCCCCACACTTTTTCAATGTATTTCGGATTGGAGGGGTCCTCCTCAATTTTCTGCCGGATCCGGCGGATGTTTACATCTACAATTTTGAAATCACCTACATAATTGTAGCCCCATACATTGTTCAGAATCTCATCCCGATGTACGGCTTTGTTGGCATTTTCCATAAAATATTTTACCAGTGTAAATTCTATCGGTGTCAACTCGATCTCCTTGCCATCTTTCAGCAGTTTGCGCTCGTCCTGCAGAATGACAAATTTTCCGGATACGATCTGATTGCCCGTTTCTTTTTTCTCCGCTGCTTTGTCTGTCACATGGATCCGCCGCACCAGGGCATTGATTCGCGCCAGCAGTTCCTTTGGACTGAACGGTTTCACGATATAATCATCGGCCCCCAGCTCCAACCCTTCGATTTTATTTTCCTCCTGACCTTTGGCTGTCAGCATAATGATTCCCAGCGACGGATACTGTTCTCTGGCCCGTTTGCACACTTCAAAGCCGCTGATTCCCGGCAGCATTACATCCAGCAGGGCCACATCCACGGTATCATCCAGTTTTTCCAGCGCTTCTTCTCCGCTGGCAGCCTCCACGATCTCAAAATTATTACGTTTCAGATTCACCAGAATAAAACTGCGAATCGAGTCTTCATCTTCCAGCACCAGTATCTTTGTCATTTACGCTCTCCTCCTTCAATCTGCAGGCAGGAAATCAAGCGACTTGCATCTACCTGAAATCCGTTAAACGCTTTTGTTTTAATATCCGCAACATAGATCTTATTTTTTGTCGGGTTATTGCCCAGCACTACCATTGTATCCGATGGTTCCATGCCGTTCCACACCAGCTGGTCAATGGCGGCAAGCGAAAAGACCGTCTCAAATTCCATGGCTTCGTTTTCGTAATAAAAATCAACCCAGCTGATAGCATCTTCGCTGCGGAAGTCATAGTATAAAGAATCCATCCACCCCAGCGGCACCTGGAACCGGTATCCATCGGCGTAATTTTCCAGCACAGCATCCACAGCCTGCAGACCGTCCATGCCATCCCACTGCAGCCATACCTGAATATAATCCCGATAATCCCTGCCGGTTGTGTTATTCTCCGGCTCCCACAGAGAGTTGATCTCCAGGATACCGTCGCTGTTTTCATCAGCAAACAGCGCTATGCTGCTCATGTCCTCATAATCATACGGGAGCGGATGCTCCAGCACCACTGCAAAGCTTTCCTCGGTTTCCTTCAGCAGCAGCAGATTCATAAAATGGTTGTGCCGCATGGCCAGATATACCCCGTACTGGTCTGCACTCACTCTGTCAAAGCGCATCTCGCTGCAGTATCCGGTAAAGGTTTCATCATACACCGGGTAAATGTCGTTATTGCGGTAAGCATAAACTGTGATATTACTGCTGCCTTCCAGAATGGAGGTATCCATACTGGCTGTTACCAGCACGTCCTGTCCGTCCTGTTTTTCTGCCAGAGCCAGCTGGTCATAGGTGATCCGGTCTCCGTTGGTGACATCCACCAGTTCGCTGTCGTTGAGCTGGTAGAGATACAGCTCTTTCAGCGAGCCATAACCGGTTCGCACGCCCAGTAACAGTTCCATCTGACCGTCCTGGTCCAGATCGTGCACAGAGACATAATGAATATCGGC
>CAMFFG010000220.1 GCA_945949655.1 uncultured Peptococcaceae bacterium | reverse complement strand
TACAGTATGCACACCACAGGCAGCCAGCATGGCAATGTGCTTGGCTGTCAGCCAGGTGCCCCGGCTCAGAATCTTCTGGCCCTGCCGCAGATCATCCCCGCGGCCCACCATATTTTCACCGGGAGACACCGGTTTATAAACGGCGATGGTATCGGCATCAAACTGCTCGCTGTACTCCACCATCACCACGCTGTCGGCGCCGTCAGGCAGCATACCGCCGGTTGGCACTGCCACAGCCTGTCCTCGTTGCAATGCCATATCCGCCGGCTGTCCCATGCGCACCTGGCCAGCGGCCTGCAGCAGAGATGGCAGCGCTTCCCCTGCGCCAAAGGTATCCGCCGCCCGCACCGCATAGCCGTCCACTGTGGATCGGTTAAAATCGGGCACATTTTCTGCGGCGATGATATCCTCCCCAAGATAGCGCTGCTGGGCCTGCAGTAGCGGAACCTGCTCAGTTGCCAGATTGCCCTGCGGAAACTTCTGCTGCAAACGTTCTATCGCTTCCTCCAGTCGTATCACCTGAAAAAAATCCATTGTCACGCACTCCTCTCTCTTACAGATGCACCACACGGTGGCACAGTTCCTGCGCTTGCCGCGCATTGTGGGTGATCATGATCACTGTTTTCTGATGCTGCTGCACATAATCGGCAATCATCTGCTCCATAAAGGATACCGAGGCAGCATCAATGCCAGACATGGGCTCGTCCAGCAGCACCAGATCGGGTTCAAAAATCAGAGCCCGGGCCAGCGCTACTTTCTGGCTTTCACCGCCGGATAACCGATGGGCATACTGGCCTGCCAGTTTTTCGATACCCAGACGGGCGATCATGGCCTGCGTTTTTTCCTTTATTTCCGCTGCAGGCCGATGCCGCAGCTTGAGCGGATAGGCAATGTTCTCATAAACGGACCGTTTCAGCAGATAGGGTGTCTGAAACACCATGGTCATCTGCTGATACAGCGGCTTTGTCAGCGGCTGCCCGTCGTAATAGATATGCCCACTGTAATCCAGATCCAATCCGGCGATCAGCCGCAGCAGTGTCGATTTGCCTGCGCCGTTATCGCCAACCAGGCCGGTGATCTGGCCGGAAACAAAAATTTCGCTCAGATCTGTAAAGATCTGTTTTTTTTCATCGCATTTGATGACCTGTTCCAGTCTGACTTCCACTATACATCGTCCCTCTTTTCCTTGTAAGTATATAATACCGAGTTGATGATCAGCGAGATCACGATAAGGATCATCCCCAGCGCAAAGGCCATGGCATAATCACCCATGGAATTCAGCATGGAAATGGTGGTGGTGATCACCCGGGTATGCCCTTTGATGTTGCCGCCCACCATCATCACCGCGCCCACTTCCGAGATGGCGCGGGAAAATCCATTGACTGTGTAGATAAACAATTCACTTTTCAGCTCGCTGATGACCATAAAGGTAGACTGCATCCGGCTGGCGCCCAAAGTCTGGCCCAGCTTCTGAATCTCTCTGCCCCGATGCTTGACCAGCTCATAGGTCAGGCAGGCAATCAGCGGCGATACCAGCACCACCTGAGCAATGATCATGGCGGTTGCCGTATACATCAGCTGCAGTTCGGCAAAGGGCCCCCGCCGGGATAAACACACCGACACCAGAAGCCCCACCACCACCGACGGCATACTCATCAGCGCATTGAGTACACGCGATAACACCCGCTCGCCGCGAAACGCGCGCAAACCAATAAAGGTAAACAGCGGCACCATAACCAGGGCCGCAATCACAATGGCACTGCCCGATACCCGCAACGACAGCCCAACAATGCCCCACAGCTCTGCATCGCCGGAAAAAATCAGTTCCAGCGCTTTCCAGAACCCGGCAATGATATAATCCATTCGCCTCTCCCCCTGCTTATGTTTTCCTGTCCCCGGGAAAACATAAAATATGTACTGTGCTTGTCTTTTTTGATACTATGTACGGAAAATCGTTTGACCATCCTGTAAGCATCACGCAAAGGCAGCCGCTATCGGATAGCGTAACAAAAAACGGGCACTCCTCGCAAAGCACCCGCTTTTTATTTCCATAAATGATCTAATGCAACTTATTTGGCATCGGGAGTGAACAGCGGCATACCGTATTCTTCCACACCAAACTGCCCGATCAGTTCCTGACCTCTTTCGCTTACTAACCAGTCTGCAAAGGCTTTTGCACCTTCGGCATTAATCTGGTCATTCTTTTCTGGATTTACTGTGATAACACCGTATGGGTTCAGCATATCGGTATCTTTTTCACATACGATTTCCAGCTCCAGGCTATCCTTCATAGCCAGATAAGTGGCACGGTCTGTGATGGTGTAAGCCTGTTTTTCATCAGCCATTTTCAGCACATCGCCCATACCGGCGCCAGCAGAAATGTACCAGTCACCAACTGGTTCGATCCCGGCCGCTTTCCAGATGGCCAGTTCTTTTTTGTGGGTACCGGAATCATCGCCACGAGAAATGAACTCAGACTGACTGTTGGCAATGGCTGCCAGACTATCTGCAATTACATTGTTGCATTCTTTTACACCAGCAGGGTCTGCAGCAGGTCCTACCAGAATAAAGTCATTGTACATTACATCGTAACGCAGTGTTCCATCACCGTTAGCCATAAATTCATCTTCCGATGCTCTGGCATGTACCAGCAGCACATCTGCTTCACCGTCTACACCCATCTGTAGCGCTTTACCAGTACCGACAGCAATGGTGTTGACTTCCCAGCCGGTATCATTTTTGAATTCAGGCAGCAGATAATCTAACAGACCGCTGTCCTGGGTACTGGTTGTGGTAGCTAAAATAATGGTTCCCTTTGGTTCTGCAGGCTGCTGTTCTTCTGCTTTCTGAGCACTCTGCCCGTTGCCGCAGCCAGCCATCAGCAGCATGGCAACTGCGCAGATCAGCAGTACGCTGATCCCTTTTCTTGCTTGTTTCATGTTTTGTTACTCCCCTTTGGTTGAGATAAAATTTATCATATAGCTGTCCAGATCAACAAAGTAGAATCCCCCAGTCTCATAGTCAGCCGCAAACAGCACATCAAAGGCCAGCTTTACCATCATGCCGCCCACAACGCAGGGCGCATAATAAGGGTTACCCAGCTTCTTCTCGATGCCTTGCTTCTGCCCGCCACCATACAGCTTGGCCACTACAGGCACATCTGGCAGACTGACCGCCATTTGCCCGTAATTGCCGCCGATAGCGCCATAAACCAGCGGAATATTCTTTTGATTGCAGATCTGTTCCAACCATATCT
>CAMFFG010000219.1 GCA_945949655.1 uncultured Peptococcaceae bacterium | reverse complement strand
TGCCGGAGACCCTGCGGGAAACTGCGCGGGGTGGTCTGGCCGTTACGCCCACCGGGCAGGAGCTGCACAAGAAAATTTTTGGCTGATGGAGGAATGCAGGATGGATTATCAGGAAGCGTTAAAGCGTGGGATAGAGGCAAAAAACTACGAGCGGTTTGACGAGGCGCTGCAATGGTTTGACAAAGCCATTGCCCTGGACTGGAAACAGCCGCAGGCCTATTTTTACCGGGCCAATATCTACAATCACAGTTTAAAGGATTACAGCAAAGCATTGGAGGATTACGACCGCGCCATTGCGCTCAAATCTGATGATGAAGGTTATTATTATAACCGGGCGCTGCTGTTTCTGAATATGGGCGATGTGGATGCAGCGCTGGAAGATTATAACGCAGCGCTGCGCATCAATCCCGATTATGCACTGGCCATCTGGGACAAAGCGCTGATTGAGATGGATCTGGAAGAATTTGAATCGGCGCTGCAGGGGCTGGACCGGGTGCTGGAGCTTTCGCCCTATTCGGCTGCCATCATCTATAAGGATAAGGGTAATCTCTACTACAAGATGGAGCAGTGGGAGAAAAGCCTGGAATGCTTCAGCAAATCGCTGGAGCTGGACCCCTACTACACCTACGCCTACAAGGGCAGAGGCAGCCTGTATACCGCGCTGAACCGCTTTGATGAGGCCGAGGCCGATCTGCAGAAGGCGCTGGAATATGCTCCCGACGACAAAGATGCCAGACAGCGCATGGAATTTCTGCAGAACAAGCGGAAACTGGCCGGCAAATAATTGTACGAAACAGGAAACATAAAAAGCAAAAACATCATAAAACAGAAATGACCCGATGTGCCAGGCGGAACCTCTGCTGGTGTGCATCTGGTCATTTTATTTTGCGCAGCTGGTCAGATTGGCAAATAAAATCGCCTGTTGCAGGCTTGCCATATGATAATATTATGCTATAATAGAACATATCTTCTTATTTTTCGCGAAAAACTGTAAGAACAGGTTTGAAGTACACGGAAAACAGGTATTCTATTGAGAGCATAACAAGCGATAAACAGCAAAAGTAACGAGCAGACAAACAGTGATTTTGTACGATGCGAGGTGGCGCTATGCCGGATTTTAAACTAGTGTCAGATTATAAACCCACCGGGGATCAGCCCAAGGCCATTGCCCAGCTGGTGGACGGGCTGGATTCGGGCTATCCCAAGCAGATCATGCTGGGGGTCACCGGCTCGGGGAAAACCTTTACCATGGCCAACATCATCGCCGAGGCCAACCGGCCGGCGCTGGTGATCGCCCACAATAAAACGCTGGCGGCGCAGCTGTACAGCGAATTCAAAGAATTTTTCCCGGAGAATGCGGTAGAGTATTTTGTGTCCTATTACGATTATTATCAGCCGGAGGCTTATGTGGCCTCCACCGACACCTATATCGAGAAAGATGCCCAGATCAACGAGGAAATCGAAAAGATGCGTCACTCGGCCACGGCGGCTCTGCTGGAACGGCGGGATGTTATCATCGTGGCCAGCGTATCCTGCATCTACGGCTTAGGTTCGCCGGAGGAATACCGGGAACAGACCCTGTCGCTACGGGTGGGCTCCACCTACGACCGGGACGCCATTCTGCGCAAGCTGGTGGATATCCAGTACGAGCGCAACGATGTCAATTTTCACCGCGGCACCTTCCGGGTGCGGGGCGACATCATTGAAGTGCTGCCGGCCAGCGCCAGCGAGCGTGCCATCCGCATAGAGATGTTTGGCGACGAGGTGGATCGCATTGCCGAGATCGACGTGATCACCGGCCATGTACTGGGGTTGCACAATCACGTCAGCATTTATCCAAATACCCACTATGCCACCGACCCCGAATACATGGATACCGCCATTGCTGTCATCGAGAAGGAGCTGGAGCAGCAGGTGGCCTATTTTAAATCACAGAATAAACTGATCGAAGCTCAGCGCATCGAACAGCGCACCCGCTACGACATGGAAATGCTGCGGGAGGTAGGCTTCTGTACTGGTGTGGAAAACTATTCCCGCCCGCTGGCGGGCCGGGAGCCCGGCTCCACGCCCAATACCCTGCTGGATTTCTTTCCTGCAGATTTTATCACCTCTATCGATGAATCCCATGTGTCAGTGTCCCAGATCGGTGGCATGTACGCCGGGGACCGTTCCCGAAAGGAAAATCTGGTCAACTTTGGGTTCCGGCTGCCCTCGGCGCTGGACAACCGGCCGCTGCGCTTTGACGAGTTCGAGCAGAAGACCGGTCAGATCATTTATGTCAGCGCCACGCCGGGCCCCTACGAGCGGGAGCACAGCCAGCAGATCGTGGAACAGATCATCCGGCCTACCGGGCTGGTAGACCCGGAAGTGGAAGTGCGGCCGGTGCAAAATCAGATCGATGATCTGCTGGAAGAGATCCGCATCCGAGCCGAGAAGGACCAGCGGGTGCTGGTGACCACGCTGACCAAGAAGATGGCTGAGGACCTCACCGACTACATGAAAAGCGTGGGTGTGCGGGTGCGCTATCTGCATTCGGAGGTAAAAACCATAGAGCGGATGGAGATCCTGCGGGATCTGCGGCAGGGCGAGTTTGACGTGCTGGTGGGCATCAACCTGCTGCGGGAAGGGCTGGACCTGCCGGAAGTGTCGCTGGTGGCCATTCTGGATGCCGACAAGGAAGGTTTCCTGCGCTCCGAGACATCCATGATCCAGACCATCGGCCGCGCTGCCCGCAATGCGGAAGGCAAGGTCATCATGTATGCCGACACCATCACCGGCTCCATGCGGCGGGCCATCGACGAAACGGAGCGCCGCCGGCGGCTGCAGATGCAGTACAACAAAGAACACGGCATCACGCCGAAGACCATACAGAAGGATATCCGCGCTGTCATTGAGGCTACCATGGTAGCCGAGGAAACGGTGGATTATGTAGCAGTAAAACCGGCGCTCAGCGCCAAAGAGCGGGAAACACGCATCCGTCAGCTGGAGAAGGAAATGAAAGTTGCCGCCAAACAGCTGGAATTCGAAAAGGCTGCCCTGCTGCGTGATGAGATCCGCAAATTGCAGGAGGAACAGGAGTAAACTATGACTAAAGATAGCACAGCCAGCAAGCCAAAACCTATCATAAAAATTCAGGGTGCCCGGGTGCACAACCTGAAAAATATCGATATCGAACTGCCCCGCGATCAGTTTATCGTTATGACCGGGCTCAGCGGCTCCGGCAAATCATCGCTGGCCTTTGATACCATCTATGCCGAAGGGCAGCGCCGCTACATGGAATCGCTGTCCT
>CAMFFG010000218.1 GCA_945949655.1 uncultured Peptococcaceae bacterium | reverse complement strand
TTTACAGGAGGGACAAACCGTGACCTACACCACACAGATGGACGCTGCGCGCAAGGGAATCATCACCCCGCAAATGGAAATCGTTGCAGCAAAAGAAAATATAGATGTAGAAGTACTGCGGGAACGCATTGCAGAAGGTACCGTTGTAATTCCGGCCAACAAACGCCATACCAGCCTCAGCCCGGAAGGGATCGGTCTGGGTCTGAAAACCAAGATCAATGTCAATCTGGGGATCTCCCGCGACTGCTGTGATCTGGAAAAAGAAATGGAAAAAGTGCGTACCGCCATCGATATGAAAGCGGAAGCCATTATGGATCTGAGCAACTACGGAAAAACCCGTGCGTTTCGGGAACAGCTGGTAAAAATGAGCCCGGCTATGATTGGCTCTGTACCAATGTATGATGCCGTTGGCTATCTGGAAAAAGAACTGAAGGAAATCTCCGAGGAAGAATTTATCCGCGTGATCCGGCAGCATGCTTTAGACGGTGTGGACTTTGTTACCGTGCACTGCGGCCTGGTGAAACGCATTGCCGATAAAATCAAAAACAATGCCCGCCTGACCCATATTGTTTCCCGCGGTGGTTCTCTGCTTTTTGCCTGGATGGAACTGAATCAGAGGGAAAACCCGATGTTCACCTGCTTTGATCAGATTCTGGATATCTGTGAAGAATTTGATGTAACGCTGAGTCTGGGCGATGCCTGCCGTCCCGGCAGTATCCACGATGCCACCGACAATATTCAGATCGAGGAATTGATGATTCTGGGCGAACTGACCAAACGGGCCTGGGAACGCAATGTGCAGGTAATGATCGAAGGGCCTGGCCACATGGCGATCAATGAGATCGAAGCCAATGTGATTTTAGAGAAAAAACTGTGCCACAATGCACCGTTCTATGTACTGGGGCCTCTGGTAACGGACATTGCACCGGGCTACGACCACATCACCTCTGCCATCGGCGGAGCGCTGGCCGCCTCCAAAGGCGTAGACTTCTTATGCTATGTGACACCGGCCGAACATCTGCGGCTGCCCAATCTGGAAGATATGAAAGAAGGCATCATTGCTGCCAAAATCGCTGCCCATGCCGGTGATATTGCCAAAAATGTGCCCGGCGCCCGCCAATGGGACGATGCCATGAGCGCAGCTCGCGCTGCTTTAGACTGGGACAAACAGTTTGAACTGGCGTTGGACCCGGAAAAAGCACGGCGCTACCGGGCCGAATCCACACCGGAGCATCAGGACAGCTGCACCATGTGCGGTAAAATGTGCTCCATGCGCACCGTGAAAAAAATCATCAACAATGAAAATATCAATCTGATCTAAACCAATCTGTTATTTTGTACTGTAAAAGCCCCCTGCTGCAGGTTTTCTGTGTGCCAGAAAACAGCTGCGGCAAGGGGCTTTATCCCGATACCGATTTACTACCCGGTAAATCTCCACATATTCTTCTCCCACTTTATAAATGATCACATAGTTTTCCCAAACCGCATACTTGTAATCTGTTCGAAAACTGACTCTTTTGGAAAGATCCGCACCCATCCCCGGAAACATCTGAATATTTTCAAACTTACCGTAAATTTCTTTGATCGTCTTTGCAGCATATTCTGGACTATCTTCAGCAATATAATCACGAATTTCTTTTAAATCCGTTGCAACCAATGGGTTAATTCGTAATTTCAGCATAGCTTACTCTCCCACAAGTACTTTTAATTCGTCCAAACTAAGCCAGCCTTCGTCGTCTTTCACGGCCTCCTCTGCTTCCTGCAACTTCATTAATAGCTTTTTCTCTGCACGATCACGTTCATAATCTTCTATATCAAGCACGACAAAACGGCCTCTACCGTTTTTGGTCAAAAATACAGGCTCTCCTATGCGACATTTTTTTAACCTCATTATAATTTCTCAGAGCAGATACTGGTAAAATATTTGCCATATAAACCGTTCACCTTTCTACCTGATTTACTGTTGATTTCGCCATCCTTAGTATACGCAAAAAGCTGTAAAATTCAACTTAAAATTTTACAGCTTTTAATTCTGAATGGTTACTCTATTTCCTCACCGTATGCTAGAATTTCAGTAGCTTCAATATCAAAAGCATTCTCCTCTGCTATGGTGTAAAGGCGATTGGCCTTTTTCATGCATCAAAAAAGACCTCATAGAAAGATCTGTTTCTCTCTCTGAGGTCTTAATTTTGCTATTTTTTCATTTTATCATAAATTTTTATAAAAAATTTAAAATAGCAATAATCCTAGTGGATAACCAATCACTACCGTAATAATCCAGCTAAGGATTGTTAAAATAATACCCAATTTTGCTGCCTGTGGAGATGTAATCCATTCCGTATTGCCATGCAGAATAGCTGCTGGCTGACAACCTGCTGCAGTAATCGTTGCAACAGACACTAAATGTACTAACATTACACAAAAAATCATTGGATTCATTCCCAATGCCGTTGCAAAAGTATAACTAATAGGAATAAATACAACCCCCATAACTAAGTTATTTAAAAAGTTAGTCAGGATTGCTGGAATCAGTGTAATTAAAATTAGAAATACAATTTTATTTGTTCCGCCGAAAATTGGAGCAAATATACTATTTACCCATGGCATAATTCCACAGTCAGGATTACTAATGGAACCGCTCAGTACAGATACCACTGCAACCGTAAAAATTAAACTCCAGTTAACAGCATTCGCCATATATGTTTCGAAACTTTTTGCCTCACGGAATTTAAGCCCAAATATTATAATAATCATCATTGCACCCATCCCAACAACAGAGAATGTGTTTAGGAATTTGGCTACTGGAGAGGCTGCAGGAATCATTCCAGCAACAGTCAATAATACAATGAAAAGAATAAGACAAATCAATGATGTGATTTGGAATATGTCAAGTTTCCCTGCATCTCCATTGTTTGGTTGAATTTCAGGAGTCTTAATTCGTAAAATATATTTCCCGATTAAAACAAAAGCTACCATAATAAACATATGGATTATAAACATCCACAGCATATAAGGGGCATATGGAGGTGCACCTAGACCAGAAACTTTACTGAAAGCATCGGTAAGTGTTAATACAACCCAAGTATATGGGAATAATTGACCTGCCAAGATACCACCAAGAATGATGCTAAAAATTACAAACTGCGTAAATGGACCTTTTTCTATTTTCTGATCTGAAACCATGTCGTAAAAAATCGTCCATACTAATAAACATGCTGCCATAGATCCGCTTAATGCTTGCAGAAGGTAGGATGTGAATAGCAATACAAACACCATCATCCATGGTTTCCCAATTGTGAATTTCAAT
>CAMFFG010000217.1 GCA_945949655.1 uncultured Peptococcaceae bacterium | reverse complement strand
CAGACGTGTGCTCTTCCGATCTCTGGCAATTTCCGCACTGTATGTGGTATTTATGTGGATTCAGCGCTGCGATGTTTCTAAAGTTGCAAACCTGGATTTGAGTGTATTTGGTGACCCAAACGCGCCGATCACAAAACATCAGAAAGCAGTTTTGTATTGTATGTTCACCTACATCATTGGTTCTACTATTATCAGCTTTGGTGGGATGATGCAGAATAGCGTGGGCACATTCTTGAACAGCATCAGCGTTTATGGCTGGATGTTAATCATTCTGGGCGTAATGTCTATTGTAAAAGTAGATGGTCAGCGTTTGATGAATTTGAACATTGCTTCTGCAAAAGGCTTTTCCTGGGACTTGATCATAATGGTTGGCGCAGCTACTTTGATCGGTGGTGCGTTGACCTCCGCTGAAACAGGATTTGGTGCTTCGCTAACCATGGTAATTGCTCCGCTGTTCAACTCGCTGGGCACTGTCGGTATTGCTATTTTTATGTTTGCAGTTATGTTGCTTGGTACCAACTTCTGCAACAATATGGCAATCATGATGATTGGGTTTACCATTTTAGGGTCTCTGATTGCTGGTGGTATGGCATTAAATGGCCCAATGCTGGCAGCCGGCATTATGTTTTTCAGCCAGTTAGGTATTTTATTGCCAGCATCCAGTTTGTGGGGCGCAATGCTGCACTCTCTGGAAATGACTACTCCAGCTACAATCTATAAATATGCTGCATTGGCAATTGTTTATTGCTTAGTAGTTGGCTGCGCAGTATATATTCCTTTATCTGCAATCGTATACTAATAAATCAATGATAAAACTGTAATGAGAGCCGCTTTGTCGTAATGGATAAGGCGGCTCTTCTGATCAGGTGCAGATCTGGACATAGCTTACCGGAAAACGATTGAGCCCGTATAAGAATTGTAGCAGATAGTTTTTTGCACCATAAAAATTTTGTATCCTCAGGTGCGAAAGCGGATATGTTTTGTTATCTAGTGATATTGTGTCTGGTATATAATTTTATAAAGCGCAGCTTATAAAATAGGGAAGGGATATCCAATGAAAGATAAAAAATATGTTCCAGAGCAGGTCGCAGAGCAACTTTTACAGTACGCTAAGAATGGGTGGCAATCGCTGTTTCAGAATGGTGCAGCCATGCAGGATGCTGTGCTGGCTGATATAATAGAATTGGGACGCAATAGTACTTATGCAAAAGAACATGGGTTTGACGGCATCAGAACAAAAGAAGAGTTTTTGCAGAAGATACCACTTTCTGAGTACGATGACTATGTGGCGTACATTCAGGATAATATGCAAGAGGACAGAAGACAACTGACAGCGTTGGAGACAGAATATTATCTGCTTTCCACAGGTCGTTCTGCGCAGGGGAAATATTATATAGAAACCAAACTAGGGGCACTGGCGCGTCAGTTAAGTATTGATATCTGGAACATGTCTTTGGCCGGCCAGGAGCCGGTTATGCAGGATCCAAATGTAAAAATGCTGGCGGTAACAAACTGTTCGCCGATAGAAGAAGCCCCCAACGGAAAACCGGTGCGCAGAACTTCTGGACAAGCAGCTAAGGTTTTGTGGGAACGAGCTGCTCAACTGTATGTATTTCCCTATGAGTTTCTGGAAGCATCTATGTCCGAGGATGACAGGGATTATTTAACAGCGCTGTACACATTGCGGGAAAGAAATTTCAATATGCTGTTTTGCAATAATCTGGCTTATTTCGGTGTATTGTTGGACTGGATTGAAAAGAAGCCGCAACAAATGATTCAGGATATAAAAAATGGGTATATGAGTGTGCAATTGTCGGATACAGACAGAAGGATTTTGTCTGCTACGTTCCCAGCAGATCCAGTCAGAGCTGCGGAATTACAGACCATATTGGATACCCATGGCACGTTGCCGGTGGCAGAGATCTGGCCAGATTTTATTTTCTCCGGCGTATGGTTAGCGGGCAGCGTGGGGCACTTTTCTCGGGATGTTGTGAAACGCTTGCCTGCAGGGATGCATTATCGTTCTGAACCTTATGGAGCCAGTGAGGCGATGTTCAGCATCCCCATGGAATTATATCGGGCCTATGGGCCACTGGCTGTATATTCTTGCTATTTTGAGTTTATGCCGCTGGATGGCGGAGAGCCGGTAAGTATGGCAGAGGTGCAGGATGGTGCCTATTATGAATTGGTGGTCACCACTTACTCCGGGCTGTATCGCTATCGGCTGCACGATATCGTGTGTGTGCGTGGCTTTACCGGTACCACGGCCAATATTGAATTCTGCTGTCGCAGTACAGAGGCCTATCCGCTGTCAGGACGCACAGTATATGGCTACGAGTTGACCGATCTGATCATGCAGACGGAACAGGAAACAGGCTGTTTGTTAAAGCTTTATCAGGGCTGCGTGGAAGACGATGCACTTTCTGTCCTGCTGGAATTTAACAACGGAAGCTGTGATGCCCATCAGTTCTGTATGTGTCTCAGAAAAAATTTGGAGAAGTGTGGGATCAAGGCAGGCCGACTCTATATCATGCGGCAAGGATATCGGGAACAGTTATATCAGTCCCTTATGACACATGGACGCACGATACAATGTCTCAAACTGCCACTATGTGCGGAACACAGACCAGAAGCACAATTTGTAGCAGAAATACGATGAAGGGGCCGTATACAGTGTATACGGAAAAGGAAAGCAGGTATGTTATACTATCAGGAAGCGATAGAACGAGCAACAAAAGGGCAAAAACAGAGCACAGATAGCACCACCATTCCAGAAGAACTGTTTGCAGTGCATCCCAAATTGCTTTTCGAAGAGATGCCAGATTTGTTAGAAAACTGCGAACAAATACAAAAAGCGATTTTAGCAGAGATCTGGGCGCGGGGAAAAGACAGCGCGTTTGGGCAGGATCATGGGTTTGACAAATTTTCGGACCCAGAAGCATGGCGAACCCATACAGCGATTACAGTTTATGATGATTATAAACCCTACATTGAGCGGGAGATGGCTGGACAGGCCAATCAGCTCTATACGGCGAAAACTGCGTTGTATATTGCCACAACAGGAAGCACCGGAGCGACCAAATACTTTATGGAGAGCGACGCGGGAAATGCAGCAAAACAGCTGGTGATGGCGATCCGCGGGATGTATATGAGCGTATTGCTCCCGGTGCCGCTGGATATGGAAGCAAAAAATCTGACCATTTCCAATTATGCGCCGGTCAACCAGCGTGACGATGGAAAACTGGTGGTGCGGGCTTCTGGGCAGACAGCACGCAATATGCGGAAAAAGACTGGGACCATGAATCTGTTGCCGTTGGAGTTTTG
>CAMFFG010000216.1 GCA_945949655.1 uncultured Peptococcaceae bacterium | reverse complement strand
GAATGTGGCCATTCCAACCTTTGTGAAGGTATTTCACGCCGATCTGGGCATGGTACAGTGGATCATGATCAGTTATACGCTGATGATGGGGGTGTTGAGCCCTACTGCCGGATATTTTGCAGATAAATTCAGCTGTCGCAGTCTGTTTTGTTTCAGCATGCTTGGCTTTGCCGTGATCGCGCTACTGTCCGGTTTCTGCGGCAATATTTATCAGATGATTGCCATTCGTCTGGTGCAGGGCAGCCTGGCGGCCTTTATTGTGCCGTGTTCGATGATGATTATTTATCAGTTTGTTCCCTACCGGCAGCGCTCGCTGTTTCTCACGCTGCAGACTGTATCCATGTCCACCGGGCCGGCGGTAGGACCGGTGATCTCCGGGTTACTGCTGACCTGTGCCAACTGGCACTGGGTATTCTGGGTCAATGTGCCTGTTGCGATCTTGACAGCCTGGGCGGTTTACAAGGCGGTTCCTTACGAATGTCAGGGCAGCGAGGACAAGCTGGATTATCTGGCTTTTGGCTATGTGATTGTGGGTACCGTACTGTTTCTGCTCAGCTTTAATCAGATCAGCAGCTGGGGGATCACCGCACCGCTTGTGTGGGTTATGATGATAAGCGGCGTGGTATTGATCGTGCTGTTTGTGCGGCGCTGCCTGCACAGCGATAAACCGGTGCTGAACTTTAAAGTGCTGGCCAGCAGCGATTTCAGCATGGCGCTGCTGATCAACAGCTGCATCAGTATGGCGCTTTGTCTGGTGCCTTTTGTGCTGGCCATTTATTTTCAGGATATTCTGGGATATACGCCGCTGTTTTCCGGTATGATTCTGCTGATCCCTGCTTTTTTCTCCATTGCCGGCGGTCCGGCTGCCCAGTGGCTGTATAGTCGTGTGGACAGCAAAAAGATCATTTTTGCTGCCATGTTTCTGCTGGCGGTGGGCAGCATGATGCTGAGTCATACCACGCTGCAGTCTACGCTGGTTTTTGTGGTGTGCTGGCTTTGCGTTCGTTACCTGGGGATCGGGCTGTCCTCCATGCCTATCACCGATTACGGAATGAGTTCCCTGGAACGGGAACTGTCCGGGCATGGTTCCTCGCTGATCAACTGGTTTAAAATGATGGCCACCAGTCTGTCTCTCAGTATTTTTACAATGATTCTGAATCTTCGGATTGCGCACTACAGTCGGACGATGGATGCTGTGACAGCGCAGATGCGCGGGATCGATGATGTGTTTTTCTATTCGTCCATCATTCTGTTTATCTGTGTGGCGCTGAGCCTGTTTTTAAAATCAAACCGGAATTTATCATGATTTGCAGTTGCTGTGGGAAATAGCTTGTAATTCTTACCAGCTGTCAGTTTTTTCTTGAAAACAGCTGGCAGAATTGCTATAATGATAAGAAATAAGACAATGGAGAACCTTTAAGTCAGTCCTGTGAGGCGGGCAAGGTAAACACATGCATGGGTGCGGATCCCGAAAAAGGGGTTCGTATGCTCTGATACTGTCATTTTACCGGGCCGGACTGTGTCCGGTTTTTTTATTGTCTTGGATTTGTTCCGATTTTCTGCTGTCAGGGCAAGCCCTGGCGGAACGGTTTCAAGGAGGTAAGGATATGCCAATCGCAAAGAAAGACCTGATCCATCTCAGCGATCTGTCGGTGGATGAGATCTGGCAGGTTTTGAGCAAAGCGCGGGAAATGAAGCAGGTGTTGGCAGGTCCGGATAAAAAATATCCGATCCTGCGGGGAAAGTCTGTCATCAATCTTTTTTACGAAAACAGTACCAGAACAAGATCGTCCTTTGAATTTGCCGGTAAATATCTGGGTGCAGATGTGGTGAACATCAATACCAGCAGCAGCAGCGTTATGAAGGGGGAATCGCTGAAAGATACCGCTTTAACGCTGGATCGTCTGAATCCGGATATCATTGTCATGCGGCATGGCGCCAGCGGTGCCCACGAGATTCTGGCAAAGCATGTGAAGGCCAGAGTGATCAACGCCGGAGACGGGGCCCATCAGCATCCTACCCAGGCGCTGCTGGATCTGTTAACGATTGTGGAACACAAGGGAAGCCTGGAAGGTTTGAATATCGCTATCGTGGGCGATATTCTGCACAGCCGGGTGGCTCGCTCTGATGTATGGGGATTTCAGGCATTGGGTGCGAAAGTAACGTTATGCGCACCGCCGACTTTGATGCCCTCCAGGGCAGCCCAGCTGGGCGCTAAAGTTACGTACAATATGGATGAAGCGGTGAAGGATGCCGACGTCATCGTGATGCTGCGCATTCAGCTGGAACGGCAGAAAGCTGGTATGTTCCCTTCGATTCGGGAGTATGCTGCTTTTTACGGGCTCAATGCTCAGCGGTTAAAACTGGCCAAACCGGATTGCCTGGTGATGCATCCAGGCCCGATCAACCGCGGGGTGGAAATCACGGCGGAGGTTGCTGACGGGATGCAGGCTGTGATCGAAGAACAGGTGCATAATGGTCTGGCTGTTCGTATGGCGTTATTGTCCATGATGGGAGGTGCGGCAGAATGATTTTACTGAAAAACGGGCATGTGGTGGATCCGGCGCAGAATCTGGATGGCAAAGCGGATATTCTGATCGAAGGGCAGACCATTCAGGCGGTAGGCGAGGAATTGCAGGCAGATGGCGCCAGGGTGATAAATCTGGCAGGAAAGATCGTGATGCCGGGCTTTGTGGATATGCATGTGCATTTACGGGAACCGGGCCGGGAAGATAAAGAAACGGTGCTGAGTGGGACGCAGGCAGCTATTCATGGTGGATTCACCTCCATCGCCTGTATGCCCAACACCACGCCGGTGGCAGATAATGAAGCGGTGCTGGAATCAGTTTTATATAAAGCGCACAAAGCAAATCTGGCTGACGTTTATCCCATCGCCTGTATCACAAAAGGGCAGAAGGGTGAGGAACTGACAGAAATGCTATTGCTGCATCAGGCTGGAGCCATCGCTTTCAGTGATGATGGGCGCACCGTGCAGCACAGCGGTGTGATGCGCCGGGCTATGGACTACAGCAAAGCCCTGGATGGTCTCCTGATTTCTCACTGTGAAGATGAGGATCTGCTGGGAAGCGGCGTTATCAACGAAGGCATTGTCAGCACCGAACTGGGGCTGGGCGGGATCCCCAATGAAGTGGAGGATCTGATCATTGCCCGGGATCTGATGCTGGCCCGTTTGACCGGATGCCGGATCCATATTGCCCATGTCAGCACAAAAGGCGGTGTGGAGCTGATCAGAAAAGCGAAGGCAGATGGCGTTCGGGTAACGGCCGAGGCCACACCGCATCATCTGTGCTTGACGGAAGAGGCTGTGCGGGGGTATGATACTAATACAAAGGT
>CAMFFG010000215.1 GCA_945949655.1 uncultured Peptococcaceae bacterium | reverse complement strand
TTGTAATGCCGCTAAACGCTCGGCCAGGTTTTCTTCTGCTGTCTGCTGTAAAAGCAGCTCGATCTCTTTTGTTTTTTTCTGCTGCAGCTCCATATTGTTTTCTCCCCAGATTCTATCAGGCCCATCCTGTAACGACCCTATCGTATGTTGTCCCCGCCGGATAATACAAAAGAGCCCATGCCGCAACATGAGCTCTTTTCAGACAGCAATGCTGCCTATTCATCATCCTCATCAAAAGCAACATCGTCATCCAGATCTTCGGACAGTTCTTTTTCGAAGGTATATACAACGGCATCGCATTTTGGACAGAGAATTTCCACTGTGTCCACATCGTCATCGTCCAGCATTTCATCATAGAAGCAGACAACTTCGCCGCATTCCGGACATTCCACTTCGATGAGACCATCTTCGTCATACTCGCAGAGATCGCAATCCCCATCGCAGTCTTCACATTCGTCGTCATCACATTCACATGGACCGAAATCGTCGTCATCAATACCCAGAATTTCTTCTACCAGACCCAGATCATCGTCTATAATATCCAGAAGTTCTTCTGCGTCTTCCAGATCACTGTCAATGGATTCCACATATTCCTGCAGTTCATCCTGCTCTTCATCGAGATCATCCACTGCTTCAACCAGCTCGTCCAGAACATCAATGATCATAGCAAACAGTTTTTTTTCTTTGCTATCTTCCAGATCCATGCCATCCAGCATGCCTTTCAGATAAGCCATTTTTCCATAGATATCCATACGCGAAAAACTCCTTTCAAAATAAGGCTTTCTTAATGATTTATCAGTTACGCTCTTTCAATGTAAGCGCCTGTTCTGGTGTCGATCCGCAGAACATCGTCCACATTTACAAAGAACGGAACATTCACAACAGCGCCGGTTTCCAAGGTAGCCGGTTTGGTGCCGCCGGAAGCTGTGCTGCCTTTAATACCGGGTTCGGTGTCAATTACTTTTAATTCAACGGTATTTGGCAGTTCCACTTCCATAACTTCGCCTTTGAAGCTGGTAACCAGGCAGTCCATGTTTTCTTTCAGGAACTTTTCCCCGCCGCCCAGCTGTGCTTCTGTCAGGCTGCTCTGTTCATACGT
Organism: uncultured Peptococcaceae bacterium; assembly: GCA_945949655.1. GTDB lineage: Bacteria > Bacillota > Peptococcia > Peptococcales > Peptococcaceae > UBA7185. Next base: position 2,272 of record CAMFFG010000215.1, on the reverse strand, counting down.
ATTGTTGTCCATGAATACATAAGATTCACCGTCGAAATACAGATACTGCATCTGTTTCCGTTCCATGATGGCATCCTGCAGTTTTTCACCAGGACGGAAGGTGCGTTCAATAGAAGCACCTGTTTTCAGATTTTTGATTTTTGTTCTGACAAATGCTGCACCTTTTCCCGGTTTTACATGCTGGAAATCCACAATTTTGCATGGGTCTCCATCCAGTTCGATTGTTAAACCTGTCTTGAAATCGCTTGTATCGATCATACAACGTCCTCCTATAAAATAATCAGTTCTTTTGGTGAATGGGTCAAATTAATACAGCCATCCTTTTTCACGACAACCAGATCCTCTATTCTGACACCGCCCCAATTGGGAAGATATAAACCAGGTTCTACAGTGATCACTGTATGTTCCGGAATCACTTCTTCCGCCCTTGGAGAAAATCTGGGTTCTTCATGAATTTCCAGCCCTACACTATGCCCGAGGCCATGCCCAAAAAAGGGACCATATCCCGCATCCTGAAACACATTTTGCGCAACTGCGTGGATCTCTTTGCCGGTCACACCAGCTTTGATCGCCTGCAGTGCATCTTCCTGTGCTTTTCTTACTAGATTATAAACTGTTTCTTGCTTTTCGTCAACTTTTCCCAATGCAATTGTTCTTGTAATATCAGAACAATATCCCTGATACACACAGCCAAAGTCCATTGTAATAAAATCTCCGACCTCCACCTTTTTGGCGGACGCCACGCCATGCGGCATGGAGGAACGCTTGCCGGAGGCCACAATGGTGTCAAAGCTGACACCGGAGGCGCCCAAACGGCGCATCTGAAATTCCAGCTCCATGGCAATTTCCTGTTCTGTCATGCCAGGCCTGATCAGCTTCAGCACATGTGCAAAGGCCTCATCGCTGATTGCTTCTGCTCTGGCGATCAACGCGATCTCATCTTCGTCTTTGACCTGACGGATCTCTTCCACAAAACCTTTCAGCGGCGTGATGGCCTTGCGGCGCACCTGATTGGCCAGCAGCTCAAATTCTTCTACTGTGCAGCGGTCGCTCTCGATCCCCAGTGTCACCACTTCCAGCTGTTCCATCAGCATGCGTAGCGTTACCACCGGCGCATACTGCCGAAACTGCACCAGCTTGCAGCCTTTTGCCTGCTGCTGGGCCTGTTCGATATAGCGAAAATCTGTCATCAGATATACGCTGCTCTGGGTCACCAGGACCCAGCCGAAGGTCCCGGTAAAGCCGGTCAGATACTGCCGGTTTTCTTTGGAGGTAACCAGAAAGCCGTCCAGATCCAGGGTTTTCATTTTTTCCTGTATTTTTTTCACTCGTTTTTCATTCATGATGCTGCTGCCCCATTTCTGCCGCATATTGCAAAGCCAGCATATAGCTCATTGCGCCAAAGCCACAGATCTGTCCCACACAGACCGGAGCCAGCACCGACTCATGCCGGAATGCTTCTCTGGCATGAATATTGCTCAAATGAATCTCGATCGTAGGGATCTCCACCGCTTCAATGGCATCGCGAATGGCGTAACTGGTGTGGGTGTATGCACCGGCGTTGAGGATCAGATACTGGTACTTTCCCCGGGCATTGTGAATGGCATCAATCAGCGCGCCTTCGTGGTTGCTCTGCATAAAGTCCAGTTCACAGCCCAGCGCTTCCGCACGTTCCTGCATTTGCCGCTGGATATCGGGCAGTGTTGTTGTGCCGTAAACTTCGGGGTTTCTTGTTCCCAATAAATTTAAATTTGGTCCATTTAAAACTAAAATATGCAACGTATTCACCTCGCCTTTCATAATACCATAAAATTCCTACCATATACAAGACGGAAAACAGATTATTTTATAGTTTTTATGTTTTTTCTCAGATTCCACTGACGGCAATTTCGACGATTCTTACCGTGGGCGCACCCTGCCCGCCGTAAAAGGTCAGATCCTGGCCAACACCATTGATTTTCTGCAGCAGCTGCTGGAAATTTCCTGCTATGGTGATACCTCGCACGGGACGGGAAAAACACCCGTGTTCGATCAGAATACCGGAAGCGCCGAAAGAAAAATCGCCGGAGACAGGATTTGCTGTATGTGCTCCCATAATGTCTGTCACATAGATCCCTCTCTCGATCTCTCCAACTAACTGATCCGGTGCGTAACTTCCCGCCTCCAGATAATAATTGGTGGTGCCAATGTGCGGTACCCCTTTGTAGGACCCCCGCATACCATTTCCGTTCGATCCGACACCTGCTTTTTTCGCTGACAGGCAATCATTCAG
>CAMFFG010000214.1 GCA_945949655.1 uncultured Peptococcaceae bacterium | reverse complement strand
AAGTCGGAACGACAGAGAATGATGTCTGCTCTAGGCTTGTATTCACAGAAAAATCTTACTTTTGCATACGCGCAAGTCCTATCATAAAGTTGCCAGAAACCGGTCAATACAAAGCGGTACTTTTATGCTATAATAAATACGATACTATTTTTACATAAAGGAGTGATTTCGATGAACAAAAAAATAATCAGTTCGCTTATTCTTGGCGCCATGTTGGCTGTTACGCCAGCTACAGCTTTCGCAGAGACCGTAACGGTGGATCTGGGAAATCCGGTTATCAATGTAGATGGCAGCAGCTATGTGATGCAGGATGTGGCGGGCCTCAACGAAGAAGGCGTGATTCTGGTGCCGGTGCGGGACATTGCCGAAGCTTTTGGCGGCACGGTGGTGTACGATGCAGCAGAAAATACAGTGAAGCTGACCTTCCCCAACGGTAACTGGGCCAATATCGCCATTGGCGCACCAGTTGACGGAGCAGCAGCCGATGCAGATGCCGATGGCATTGTTTCTACCGGTACGTTTATCAACGACAGGCTGTATATTCCGGCTACGCTGATGGCGACCTGCCTGGGTGCGCGGCTGGAACTGATCGATTATGGTCAGGATACGGTTTATCGCCTGATCTATCATGTGCGCTGAGCCTGAAAAATCCTCACAATTTCTTAACATCCTTTCCCTGATTTTTGCATTGAAAACAGCAATACTCTGTGTTATGCTATACTACAGAGGAATTGACTGTTCGGTCAATATTGGGAAAGGATGATTTTTTTGAAAAAGAAAACATTAAAGATGGCTGCATCAGCCATGGTACTGGCCTTTAGTTTATCCACCATACCAGCGCCCGCTCTGGCTGTATCCAGCAATATTGTGGCAGAAACAAAAAACGTGAATACGCTGACCATTTCGCAGATTCAGGATTTAGCCGTTATCTATAATGATACTGCACAAAAACTGCAGCTGAGTATGAAACAGCTGGACTTAAATGAACAGATGCTGCGGAACCAGCGCCGTACCATAGAAAACAGCATCAACTCTATGGGAGGAAGCAGTGGCAGTGAAAGCGGAATTGTGGCCATGAAACAAACCTTAGATAGTTTGGAAGCAGCTGTGAAAAACAATCCTACCGATACTGCCTTGCAGGCTCAGTATGCGGCTATGAAGATACAGTACGAGTCTGCATTAGCAACACAGAGTTCTATGGCTGCTTCCATGCAGTCCAGTCTGGACAGCGCTCTGGATGGCATTGATCAGTTAAATGATTCTCTCGATTCCATATCCAACAATAAAGATGACCTGAGCAAGGGCATCAAGGACTTGGAAACCCAAATGCGCTATACATCGGCAAAGATCGCGTTATCTATTGTGCAGCTGGATAAAGGCATCGAACTGATCGAGGATCAGATCGCTTTGCTGGAAAAATCGGTACAGATCGCCGAACTGCAGCAGAAGCTGGGCATGAACATTGTAACCGATGTGGAAAGCCAGCAGACTTCTTTGAAAGATGCGCAAAAAAATCTGGAAGACCAGAAGGAAACTTTGAGCACCTTAAAACGCACGCTGAATATTCTCATCGGCCGCAATGCCGGTAATCCGCTGGAAGTGGTACCTATGAATCTGCCAGTTGCTATCGATCCGGCTCCGGCTTACACCGAAAAGCTGATCCAGCAGTTTACTGACAGCAACTATACCTTAAAAACACTGGAACGGGATAAAACTGACTTAAAAGACTCGGTAGAAAGCGATATGGGCAGTGATGAACGGCAGAATATTGACTATCAGGTAGAAGCAAAGAATCAGGAGATCAAAGACCAGAAACAGGCCATCTCGGATGATCTGAAAGCATTATTGGCCAAAATCAACAGTGATGGCGAAGCTTATAAAGTAAGCCGTCAGAAATATGTAACGGAAAAGAAAAACTTTGAATATACACAGAAGAAATATGAGCTGGGCATGATCTCGGCTATTCAGCTGCAGCAGGCAGAATTACAGCTGAAACAGGCAGAAATGACCAACATGCAGAACGGTTATCAGTTCTATCTGGATTGGCAGAAATACTACGCAGCAGAAAAAGGCGTGGATATGTCTAACTTCTAAATTTTTTGCGGTATTCGCGATCTGTAAGGTAACAGAAGCCCTCTTTTCTGATTTTTTCGGGAAAGGGGGTTGTTTTCTGCCTATCATAATGATGCAGGAGTGTAAATTTCCGTTTTAAGCCGTCTGGCTTTGTTTTACATATCGTTTTTCGTTTTTAACAAAAACTATCACCAGAACAAAAAGAACAGCCTTACACAGCGGGCTGTTCTTCTGCTTTTATCCTTTTATATATTTAGTCTACGTCACGCAGATAGAAATAATCATCATCTACTGCAAACAGTTTTACACCGTCCATAGTGTAAATAAAGCCTCTGTAGGTCTTTTCCTTAATGCTCAGCATTTCCTTAGTGCTGGTATTGCTGCTTGCATTGTAGGTGATCAGATAATAGTCCATGTCGGTTTTGGCCAGCATATAAATGGTATTGCCAAAGGCTTTCATGTCTGTGATCCGCAGATTGCTGTAATCATAAAAAGTTTCCCCGTCGGCCACTTTGCTGATCCTGCTGATATCATGGAAATAATATTCTACCGAACCATCGGCCCGATACACAGCCCCGTAGATTTCCGGATGATTCATGCCTTTTTCTACAGTGATGATCACAAACCGGTTGCCCACGGCAAAAATATTGCCATCCCCTGCGGTTCGGGTCAGCACAATATCTTCTTTGATGTCGTTATCGCTATCCAGAATCACCAGATGTCCATCCATCAAAAAGCCGTAGGTGCCATCGGCCAGTACTGCGTAGGAATTGGACCCGGAATCGCTGATGCGCTGCGCCAGATCCAGCACCTTGCCAGCCTGATTTGCTACAGTCACACCGCTGCTGCTATCGGCAGAAGCGTCAAAACGGAATACGCCGTCGGTGTTGCGGCTGTTGTACAAAGCCAGATCACCCAGTTCGGTATCCAGAATGGTTTCATAGCTGCTGTCCGCTGGTCGTCCCAGCCCGGCATAACGGCTGGAGGCCGCTTCATTGACGCCTACATTGTAAAAATTGCCCTCTTTGGTCACGCTGGTCAAGGCCGGATACAGCACACCGGCATTGTAAACTTTGCTTTCCACCTTAGCGTTGGTACTGTCAATGATATTCACCTGAATACTCTGGTCGTAGCTCTGCACCTCTATCAGATTATTGTGGTCATCTACAAAATATACGCTGTTATTCTGCTGCCACTGCTGGTATGCAGCTTTATTTTCGGCGGTAGGCTGCACGCTGCACACCGGATCGCTGGTGGTGCGCAGGATTTTGGTTACATTGCCTTCTTTCTGCGCATAGTTCCGGG
>CAMFFG010000213.1 GCA_945949655.1 uncultured Peptococcaceae bacterium | reverse complement strand
GGAGATTGTGGATGCAGAGGCTATCTACAGCGCATCGGGATGCAAGCTGACCGTGCGTTTGCTGTTATCTGAGCCGCTGTCCACAGTGAAAACCAGCATCCGGGCTGTATTGCAGCCCATTCTCCACCAGGGAGATCAGCTTGTGCTGGAAGCGGCCTTTTTGGATGAAGCGAACCGACAGCAGGCGAAAAGTCTGTATGGAGCAAAACGGGTGGTGCGGATGGAGGAATGATGGATGAAAAACAGGGATAAACGGATCTATCTGGTACGGCATGGGCAGGTACATTTGCCCGATCTGCAGCAGAACTATTATCTGGGCCAGACCGATGTACCACTGACAGAACGTGGTATCCGGCAGGCTGTGTGGCTGCAGCAGTTTTTTGCGGATAAAAAAATTGCCGCAATATACCACAGTCCATTGCGGCGGTGCTGTGAAACAGCAGAGCGATGTGCAGATGGACGGATTCCCTGTATGGTGATAGACGATTTGCGGGAAATCAACATGGGGCAGTGGGAGATGATTCCCATAGAATCCATTCGGGCTACACAGCCAGAGGCGTACCGATTGCGAGGCGAGCAGATCGACACTTTCTGTCCGCCCGACGGAGAAAGCTTTGCACAGTGCCAGCAGCGCAGTGTAGCAGCTTTTCAGCAGATTGTGGAGCAGATGGTGCCAGGCAGTGCTGTTGTGATCGTGGCTCATGCCGGTGTGAACCGCTGCCTGTTAAGCTGGGTCAGCGGCCAGCCGTTAAAACAGCTGTTGTCCATCCCGCAGCCTTACGGTTGTGTGACAACTCTGATATGGCAGGGACAGAACTGGCAGGTGGGGCCGCTGGTTCACTGTCCAGTATAGATGGTTATACCGTAGAAAGAAGACCCGTTTACAGGCGCATATGAAAACCCCCGGTTATGCCGGAGGATCATGATTCTATGGCTGTTTTCTGGCGGGAAGCGTTTCTGCATAGTTTCGGATTCTTTTTAACTCCTGGTGAACATAGGATAAAAGAAAGGAGGAGATTATGCAATGAAACGTAAAACGTTGCGAATGGCCGTCGTAGTTATGATGGTGGCAATTGCAGGATTTTGTGCTGGATGGTGTTTAGAGCAAAGCAGTGTCACATCCAGTATGACCATCGCTGCCGAAGAGAAAGAAGTTCCTGTTTATTTTGTTGAGACAGACGAGAAGAAAATCGCCATTTCATTTGATGCGGCCTGGGGCTGCGAGCGGACAGAAAAAATACTGGATACGCTGGAGAAATATAATGTGAAAGCGACATTTTTTCTGACAAACATCTGGCTGGACGATTATCCGGAGATGGCAAAAAAAATTGCAACGGCCGGCCATGAGATCGCCATGCACAGTGTCAGTCATCCCCATATGAGCCAGATCAGCGCGGAGGAGGTGGCGCGGGAGCTGGACGGCAATTATCAGAGAATTGTGGAGGTAACCGGCTATACACCTGAGCTGTTTCGCTTTCCATTCGGCGAATATGATAATAAAAGTATCGATGTTGTGCGCGCGAAAGGCTTTTATCCAATTCAGTGGTCCATTGACAGCTTAGACTGGATGGAATCCAAAACAGCGGGGGATCTGATCGACAGGGTGACGCTGGGGCTGCATCCCGGCGCGATCATTCTCTGCCATAATAACGGCACTTACACAGCGGAGGCCATTGATGTCATTATTCCTTATGCGCAGCAGCAGGGCTATCAGTTTGTTCCGGTAGGAGAGCTGATTTACCGGGATGCGTATCAGGTAAACCGGCAGGGCATACAGCAAAAGCCGGAAACAGCAGAGAAAACGACAGAATCACAAATGACAAGATAAACAGACAAAAGCCGCATGGTTTTCTTTTAGCATAAACAGTGCGGCTTACGAATGCTGTGGTGTTATTTTTTTCGTACCGTTGCAGATTCTGCCGGACAATGGGACGTTTTGTAAATCGAGAATAAAATACTGCCGGTTAACACCAGAATGATGAAACCGATAGAAACCGGGATAGAAATATGCACATCGAACATGGCGGAAAGCAGCTTGATGCCGGTAAATGCCAAAATAATGGCTACGCCGTAGCGGACATAGCAGAACCGCTCCTGCAGATGTTCCAGCACAAAATAGAGCTGCCGCAGTCCTAAAATGGCTAAAATGTTGGAGCTGTAAACCAGAAACAGGTTGGTAGATACAGAGAAAGCGGCTGGAACAGAATCAATGGCAAATAAAATATCTGATGCTTCGATCACCAGTAATGCGGCGAAAAGCGGGGTCGCATGCCACCGACCATTTTGCCGGGTTATGAAGTGGTTTCCCACAAATCCGTCGGTGATGGGCATGCATTTTTTCAGCAGCCGATAAGCGATATTGTTTGTGACATCGTTTTCCTTGTCATCTTTTTTGACCATATGCCAGGCGCTGATCAGCAGGATCGCGCCGAACAGGTATAATATCCAGCTGAACTGTTGCACGATGGTGACACCCAGAAAAATAAAGATGAACCGTAAAACCACTGCAGTCCAGATTCCCCAGGCCAGGACCCGATGCTGATAGACAGCCGGAATCTGAAATGCCGTGAAGATGGTGATAAAAACAAATAAATTATCAATGCTGAGGCTGAATTCGATCAGATAGGCACCCAAAAACTCCATAGCAGCATGTTCTCCCATCCAGAAATAGATGCCGCAACAGCAGATGAGAGCCAGTCCCACCAGCAGACTGACTTTTTTAAAAGCGGATTTTGTAACTTGATCCATGGTAATCATTCCTCCTGTTTTTCAGATAGGGCGGGGAACCGTTAAAAGCGGGATAAAAAACAAAAAGACCTTGATACCTGTCCCAATGAACAGATATCAAGGTCTTGCTATCCATGCTGGAGAATGCTGCCGGACTGCTTATCAGTCGGTTGACGGCCGCATTACTTATAAGCTACTCCCCTTAACGAAAAATATTATGCCATAAGAAAATTACTTTGTCAATTTTATTTTTTGTGATGCGAAATACAGCTTGCAATTTTTATTGTGATTGGGTAAGATGGAGCAATAGAAATGAGGAAGGGATGTTTATTTTATGACACAGAAAATTTTAGTTGTAATTGATATGCAGAATGATTTTATCACAGGTGCGCTGGGCACACAGGAAGCACAGGCCATTGTAAAAAAAGTAAAGCGTAAAATTGATGCGGCAGTCAAAGAGAAAAAAACCGTTGTCTATACAAGAGATACCCACGGCGCAAATTATCTGAACACGCAGGAAGGGCAAAAACTTCCTGTGGTACACTGTACCCGTCACACAAAAGGCTGGGAGATTGAAAAATCTTTGCAGCTGGCCGGTGCACCGGTATTTGATAAAGATACCTTTGGCAGTCTGAATCTGGTACATCATCTGCTGGCTACTGGCTGTGAG
>CAMFFG010000212.1 GCA_945949655.1 uncultured Peptococcaceae bacterium | reverse complement strand
TTAGAAAATTTTCGGCAAGAGAATGAACAAAAATGCGCGCATTGTATTTATGAGCCATTGTGTTCCTACTCTGCCAGGCAAGGAGCGTGGTAGATTTGCTTACAGCGCCAGACTTTACAAAAAAGCAGATTGTGTTTGTATTGTTCCATGAAGGTGAAAAAATGGCATTCACAAATGACAATCTGGTTGTAAAAACGGCAGAGGGTAAAATAAAATTTCAGATTACCTGTTACAGATTATTTATTATCTTTGCAGTAGGACATTGGAGCATTACATCTGTGGTGATACAGAAAGCAAAAAAATTTGGTTTCTTTATTGCGTTGATGACGCCGGGCTATCGGCTGTATGGTTTGATCGGTGCCGAAAAAGACGGCAATACGATGCTAAAGAAAAAACAGTACCACTATGAAGGCCTGGATCTGGCAAAACATATCACAGATAATAAGCTGGCAAATCAGCAACTGCTGTTGATGGGTATGCGCAATAAAGCAGAAAGTACCAGACAGGCCATTACAGCGATCACACAATACAGGGAGCAACTGAAAACAGCTGCTACACTGAATGAACTGATGGCCTATGAGGGTCTGGCAGCAAAACAGTATTTTAAGAATTATTTTAATAATATTGATTGGCAGGGGAGACAACCGAGAATCAAACGGGACATGACAAATGCAACCCTTGATATAGGATATACTTTGCTGTTTGCGTTTATTGAAGCACTTTTGTGCAGTTATGGTTTTGACACTTATTGTGGTGTGATGCATCGCCAGTTTTACATGCGAAAATCGCTGGTTTGCGATCTGGTGGAACCATTTCGCGTGATCATTGATCACAGTGTGAAAAAAGCAATCAATCTGAGACAAATACAGGAAAAAGATTTTACGGTCGTGCAGAATCAATATCGGTTAAATTGGGATAAATCGTCATCCTATGTGCAGTTCCTTATGATGCCGATTATAGAAGAAAAGGATGAAATATTTCTGTATGTGCAGAATTATTATCGGGCTTTTATGAAAGAACTGCCTGCAGAAGCTTATCCTGTTTGGAATTGGGAGGATCTATGATTATTATCAGTTATGACATTGCAGATGATAAAAAAAGAGCCCGCTTCAACAAATTTATTCGAAGATTCGGGCATCGGCTGCAATATTCTGTTTATGAAATTGACAACAGCGAAAAAATATTAGATAATATTGTTACAGAGATCAATCACACATTCCTGAAAGTATTTGATGATACGGATAGTGTGTACATTTTTCAACTGAGTGGAGGCTGTAAGGTACAAAAATTTGGCTACGCCAGCCATGAGGACACATCGTTGCTGATCGTGCAGTGAACAATGCAAACCGCCGTCTTTATGGGAATGGGAAGAAAAAGAAAATCAGAAAAAAGGTCGTTTATGATGGGTAATGATAATCTTTTGTTAAAAATGAATGTTTTTTTGCTGACTTTTTCATAAAAATCAGCGTTTTGGGGTCTAAACGACCTTTAAAATTTCTACTGTTGTAGATACAGGGGGGATGAATGAAACGAAAATAGTCTAAACGACCTTTAAAATTTCTACTGTTGTAGATATGAGCCTTTACTGAGATTCTAGAGATGTCTAAACGACCTTTAAAATTTCTACTGTTGTAGATGTGAATAAGCCTTCCTTGGCTGTTCCGTCTAAACGACCTTTAAAATTTCTACTGTTGTAGATCAAACTGTCCGCATTTGCCCAGATCATGGTCTAAACGACCTTTAAAATTTCTACTGTTGTAGATATAAACTTGAAATTGGATTAATCTTGAGTCTAAACGACCTTTAAAATTTCTACTGTTGTAGATAATTAAAACAGGCGTATCAACTTCCACATCTAAACGACCTTTAAAATTTCTACTGTTGTAGATTCAATGCTTTTATCGAGCTGATGTAGTCTAAACGACCTTTAAAATTTCTACTGTTGTAGATACAGGGGGGTGTACTACGACACACCCCCGTCTAAACGACCTTTAAAATTTCTACTGTTGTAGATCATAAGGTAGTAGTCGTCGTCCTTCCAGTCTAAACGACCTTTAAAATTTCTACTGTTGTAGATGTATTCAGAAATAGTTGTCCTCCCAACGTCTAAACGACCTTTAAAATTTCTACTGTTGTAGATAACACCTTTATTTCATGTTGCAAATAAGAGTCTAAACGACCTTTAAAATTTCTACTGTTGTAGATGTATTCAGAAATAGTTGTCCTCCCAACGTCTAAACGACCTTTAAAATTTCTACTGTTGTAGATCTGACTTGTCAATAGATTTTCGCAAAGTCTAAACGACCTTTAAAATTTCTACTGTTGGATCCGAGCCTACTTTGTCGGTTTGCCGTTTCCGTAGTTCCTGTATGCTATTACGAGATATTGCGGAAAGATGCAATTTCTCGTAATAAGGATCGTGGAACATTCCGAATCTATACAAGAAAAGAGCGTTCGTGTTATGCGGACGCTCTTTTCTTACAGAAAACCGGTACGATCGCCTACCGAAAGAAATTCAGCAGAGGATCGTACCGGCAGTTCTATTTTGTTTTACACAGCTGGCTCAGTCGGCTCTGTTGTTTCGGTATCGGCAGATGTAGCGGTGTATCCGCTGTATAATGCCACATGGTCGTAGATGCACCGCCAGCTGCTGTAGGTGTTGACGGTAACGGCGATATAGGGCGTACCGCTGTTGGAGACAAAGTAGCTGGCTGCACAGTTGCCGGACTGGTTGACAAAGCCTGTTTTGGCGGAAAGCACGGTGCCGCCGGTCTCTTTATCCTCTATGCGGCGCAGAAACCAGTTGGAGATCAGCAGTCCTTCGGGATGCTGCTGGGTGATGCTGGTGGTATAAGTGCGGGCCGACAGCACCTGCCGGCACCAGTCGTTCTCCAGCGCCGCCTTTAAAATCATGGCCATATCGTAAGCGGTGGAGTAATGAAGTTCATCATAAAGGCCCACGCAGTTGGTAAAATGGGAGGTATCCGCTAAACCAAGCTGCTCCAGCTTCTGGTTCATCAGCACCATAAATTCCTCCTGGGAACCGGCGGTATAGATGGCCAGCGCAGCAGCGGCATCGGCGCCGGAGGGCAGAATGGTGCCGTAAAACAGATCCCGTACCGATACGGTCTCGCCATCGGAAAAGCCCACAGCGCTGCATTTGTTTTTGTAGCAGTAGTCGGTAATTTCCCGGGTAATGGTGAAGGTATCATCCAGATTGGTGATGTGCTCTGCTGCTACCAGAATGGTCAGAATTTTCGTCATAGAAGCGGGACAGATGGTGCGGTAGGCATCTTTTTGCGCCACGATGGTGTTATTGCTGACATCCAGCAGAATGGCCTGGGCGCTGAGTACGCTGGAATCATCCAGTGTAATGGTGGATGCTGTTGGTTCGGCGGTGTAACCG
>CAMFFG010000211.1 GCA_945949655.1 uncultured Peptococcaceae bacterium | reverse complement strand
ACAGCCGGCAGCACACTCTCTCTGGTCGGCATGGCTGCTGCGATATCACCTGTCACATCGGTCATTCGTCCGGTAAAACCCTGACCAACCCCCTGCGCCATGTAATCCCCGATTTCAGAAAATACTTTCGATGGCGAGTTAATCTCCATGGCCTCTCTTGCCGCGGCTGCCGCTGCCTCTAATGCCCGGCGCACCTCATTTACAACTTCTGACCGGCCATCCTTTACACCTTGCGCGACACCTTTCATCAGATATGTCCCTGTCTGGTCAAATTCAGAATAATATCCTTCCATCTGCCCCAGCATTTCATTTTTCAGAGTTTCCGTCTCTTCTTTGTAAAACTCACTGGCAATTTCCTGTGCGGCCCGCTGTTTTTCACTCCAGAGCGCCATATACTTCTGATAGTCCTGGTCGGTCATTTCCATCAGCTTATTGATATACTCTGTGGCTTCTCCAATATCCAGCCCCTGAATCTCAGATAACAGGCTATCAGATACACCCCGCTCTCTTAATCGTTCCAATGCATCGCCATAAGCATTAATGGCATCTATATCTTCCTGCAGGTCACCAAGTTCCAGAAACTCTCCGGTTTCATCCTTCACAATCTGGAACAGTTCCCCGTAGCTTGAAATTTTATCTGCATAATTTTCAATCCTGTTTTCCAGATCGGACTGCGCCCGTTCAATATCGCTTAACGCAGACTGATACTCACTGCGGAATGTCTTAACGCCGCTCAGCTGGTTCTCCAGATTCTTTTTCACGGCATCGGTAAGCCCGGTTTCCTGCAGTCTGGCAGATAAGCGTTCCTCCTCTTCCAGCAGTTTATCATTGATGCCCTGTGCCGCAGACAATACCTTTGCCTCGCCGTCTGAAATCCCCTGGGCCATACCCTCCATCAGCATAATCCCGATTGTGTTCCGAAACACGGTTGACGGAGAATGGATACCGAAAAAGCTTTTGAAATCTCCTACTACATCACTGCACCAACCTTTGATTTTTCCTTTGAGCCATTCCCGTTTACTGGTAATCCCGTTCCATAGGCCTGTCACAATGTTCGGTCCGATATTGCGAACCATATCCACTGTTTCTTCTGCCTCATCCAATAAATCCACAAAGCCGGTAATCATCATGGCAAGGCCATTTTTGAAAGTGGCCACTACCGGCGTAAACACCAGCCCCAGTTCTCCCATAGCGGCGGACAGATTTGCATTCGCCTCATTCATTTTCACCAGTTCCGCATTGTTCTCCCGCCATCCTGCAGCTGCTCCCGGAAGCTGCTGTTTCGCCAGTTCATCCATAACAAGCTGTACCCGTTCTGATTTCGTGCTGCAGGCCGCTAGTTTTTCATTGAAATCATCCTCGCTGGTACCTGCCCAGTTCAGTACATCGGCGAAAGTACCGGTTACGACACCGGCCTGTATGGTTTCATTGATTGCTTCGGCAAGACTGTCAATGGGAATGGAATCTCCATAGGTTGCCCATGCACCGATAGCTGCATCTGTCATAACTGTAAGCTGATCCTGCTCCAGGCCCAGTGCCTGCAGATTTGCAAGTGCCGTAGCAGATTGCTGTTCATCACCGATAACTCCATACAGCTGCGTGTAGCTTGCCGCTGTCTGGCTTGCTGTATAACCGGCATTCTGACTGGAAACCTCTAATGTTCCCATAATCTTGTTGTATTCAAGAGACTCATCAACAATATTGGAAATACCATCAGCGATACCAGTTACGGCACCCAGTACAGCACCTCCGGCAAATGCGCCTTTTACCTTTCCTCCAAAATCTGAAAAGCCTTTCCCGGCATCAGCCAGATCATCACCCAGATTATCTGCACGTTTTCCTACATCATTCAGCTGGCGTTCAAATGACCTTAAATCTGCAGTTGCCCTGTTGACCTCAGAGCCTAATTTATTAACCTCTGCAGCCTGCCGGTTGTATGCATTCTGCGCTTTGCTTGCTTCTTTCGAACTTTCACCGAATTCTTTTATCGCATTATCCAGTTCATTTCCCAGCTGTGACAGCTTTGTTTTGGAGCGGTCATACTGACCATTCAGCAAGGTTATCTTTTGCTGTTGCGCTGTAATCGAGCGCTGTAACACATCGGATGCTGCAGTAACCGCTTCTTCTGAATCCTCCATATCAGCGAACGCCGCCACAGTAGCCTGCATTTCACTGTTCAGATTTTTCATCTGAGAATTGATAGCTGAAAGTGAGGATTTAAACTCCTTTTCACCTTCGATACCAATTCGAGCACTAACATCTGTTGTCACATCCTCACCTCCACGCTAACATTGCAAAAAATTCGTTTTCTTCCTGTTCTTCGGTTTTTTTCAGCTTTGCACCGCCACACGCGATTTTATCAATGGCAATATAATCGAGCAGGCTACCCAACTGCATATCAAGTGCCTCCTGATAACTCAGCCCGATTTTCATACCATAATACAAAAACCACTCAACAGTTATTCGCTCTGCTGAGTGGTCTGTTCGTTTTTTGGGGTTTCAAGCTCTACTTTTCGTTCTGTGTCAACTACCTGGGCCTTCATCATGCTGTGGCGAATTTTCGGCATATCATCCAGTCCGATAATATCCAGTAAATCTTCCTCAGTAGGTGGTTTTTCCGGTTCTTCCCCTTCTCTTTTTGCAACTTTATAACCGGCATCTAACATGGTAGCTAAAAGCCAGATAAAATCTGCAAAAGCAATGTCTGGAGAAAAAGCAGCGGCATCGAATTTTTCTAAACTGCCAAACCGTTCCTCTCCGGCAACCAAAACGCGAGCATTCAGGCAAACCGGATATTTTTTCCCACACACATTAATTTTCATTGTTTTCATGTGCTATCTCCTTATGATGTTTCCCCTGTGATATTCAGAAATGCTTTAATCAGCGCTTCTGCCTCTGCCTCTGTATCAAGTGGACTTGACAAACGGCGCCATTCATGTTTCTCTGTATCATCACGCATCAGAGTCGCTGTCAGTTCCGGTGTCTGCCATTCAATGCTTTCACCCTGCGTTACTGCAGCATCACCAGTGTTCTGAAACTGAATTTTCGGATAAATCAGCGCAGAATATTTAACCTTTTTATTGATTTTGCGTTTTACAATGGCACCAAAGCCAACATACGGAGCGCTCTGATCATCGTCAAATACCAGCCAGCTGGCACCCTCTGTTTTTACGGCATCATTATCTGTGATTGGAACTTCTTTCACGCCCAGAATCCCCATCATTGGTTCTGGCATAAGGTCATCTGTTTTCAGTTTGATGCTGCCGCCGCCGAATTCATTGTCAGATTCTGCAGGCCCATTGTCAGCATACAGAACATTATCGTCCTGCCCTTCCAGTTCCATCGATAACTCCACTGCTTTCCCGATGACAGCACCTTCAGAATAGGTTGTCACACCACCGGCGTTAGAG
>CAMFFG010000210.1 GCA_945949655.1 uncultured Peptococcaceae bacterium | reverse complement strand
CAACTGAAACGGTTCTCCAAATCATCTGTGCGCCTTTTTCTGTATATAAAAAGGCTATCGCCTTAAATTGAGAAATTTTAAGACAACAGCCTCGCCATACATGCTTTTAGCCCTTTGCGTTATATTTTTTCACTCACAATTATATTTCTTCACTGAAAATCTGGTATACCGGAGCCCCTTCACATTCATGCGGGAATCTTGTACCCAGCAGTACTGCCATAGTTGGAGCCACATCAACCTGGCGAATCCAACGGGATGTTTCAAAACCTTCTTTAATGCCAGCACCAGCTGCGATGAAAATTGGACCGGCAGAAGTATCACATTCACCCAGAGAAGTGGACAAGCTGTCATCGTGGTCGTGTTCATAGCCTTCTGCCATACAGTAAATAATATCGCCACACTGCGGATATTCACCGCCAAGGCCTAACAGCACTGCATCTTTCCGACGCAACGCAAAAGCAATAATACGCTGACCAGATACTTTATCTTTATAGCCATATAGAGCAGTCATGATTTCTTCTTCTACCTGGAACTGATCTTTTGGATCTACAATACCATCAATCACAGTGCCATCCGCTAAAGTATGCGTATTTCTGCCTTTCAGGTTCAGATAAATATGCATTTCACGGTTCGCAACTGCTTTGGTTTTGGTCCAGTCAATATCTGGTTTGCCATATTGGTTCAGAATCAGTTCGCCGTTTTCATCACGCATCATTGCAGTAAACCCTAATTCCTCCATCAACTGAATGTTACAGCCGGTATCACCTAAACCACGCAGTCCATAGGTTGGACAAACCTGCGCATGGTCGGAGGTGATAATCAATGTCCAGCCATCATCCAGCAAGTGTACGAAACGTCCAACATAGCGGTCGATCTGGGTATAAACATCCTGCATAAATTTCTGGTAATCGTCCTGTGTAGTACCCTGTTCCGGACGAGCTGTTACCATTTCGCGAATAAACATGTGTTTCTGAAGGTCTGGTGAATGGAAATGAGAGAAGATAACTTCATATCCATCGTTTTCGATCAGATAATTTAACGCTGCACTCTGCCAATCCAAGGTGTGTTCCCAACATTCATTCATGCAGTTACTGATCAGCTGTTTATCACCGCCACCTAAAGTGGATGTTGGAGGTGGGAAACCCACATTGTCCAGAATTTCCTGATGCAGACTCTGTGGATGCCACATTTTATTCATTGCACAATCCATAGAAGCAGATACCCACATCTTCACAAATGTACCATCTTCAGCGATTTCCAGCACACGTAAATCACGGTTGCATTTAATTGTTTCATCCCGTTTTACACCATCATCAATGAAATCGCGGAAATATTCTCCATTTTTGATGGTAGCCATCGGTTCCATTTCTTTTTTATTTTTATAAATAGCAACCGTATCATATTTACCGTCTGCATTTTTTAACAGCAAGCAAGGACGACGCACCAAACCTTTAGCAAACAGAATAATAAATTCTTTTGCTCCTTCTGGGGCATTGGCCCATTTTTCGTCCACATCACGCAGATAAGACAGAGATGCATCCACAGAAATATTGATATAATCGCCCTGTCCATCTTTCCATGGGTCAACTACATAGGAACTCCATCCATCACCATGAATCCCGCTGGTCAATCCGGCTAAACCAGTCTGGCTTTCACCCACTTCTTCCTGTTCTTCATCCAGACCAGTTACCACACATGGCACTTCACTGCTGCTGGCAGCCTGTGTTTTAAATTTCGCTCCCTGATTTTCCGGACGAGCAATTACAAGAAATTCGCTATCAAACTGACCAGTACTCATGTTAACACTCCCTGGGGAAGTGCCATCTACAACGTGCAGATTCGGACTGTCGGAAGATGGTGGCCATGCCGAACCTGGCCAGTGCCATACCAGCGTTTTATATCCGGCTTCTGCGGTTACATTCCAGAGCTGTTCTGCTTTACAGTCCAGAGAATTAAAGTTTAACATTAATTTGTTAATATCTCCACCCTGACGGAAGAATGCTGTACATTCATGGGTCATTGGATAAGCTCCTGTCGCTAATGTTGTCCACTGTGGTGGTGTAACTGTCGGCATTGCACCTAACAGCATCAAGTCATGACGAGCAGACCCCCGTTCAATTACAGTTTTTACATTTGGCATGATGCCCATATCGACGTATTTGCGCGTTAAACGTGGGTCCATCGCATCCAGGCCTACAACAAATACTTTGTGGGATAATGCTTCACGTTTCATAAGAAAACCTCCTCTAAGTAATCAATTTTTATGTTTCCTTTATTTCTATCATACTTAAATTTTTCTTATTCGTCCAATAACATTTTACGGCCATTTCCTTTTTTCTTATAACGCAATGGAATGATATTGTTGAACGCGTACGTTATATACCTCGCAAAATCATTTTTAGTTCCTGTTTAAACTGATTTAAAAACCGTCTCGTAAATATTTGTTCTTTCACTGCATCTTTATGGTACAACAAACCAAAAGAAACAGTTCTTGAAGGCACCACACGCAAATAACTGATTTTGTCTGAGCGAAAAACTTTCTCTGCAACACATTCCGGCAGCAGCACACAGATCTTTTTATTATTGAGCAATGTTGTGTATACCACTTCTAAATTTGTGGTATATAGATTATAGATATCATCTTTTTTGGAACGAGAATATTTTTCTGGAAAACCTATATTAATCTGATTTTCTAACTGACATAATTCTTCCGGCATCACTTCATAATCACTGTAACCAGATTCTGAATTGACACAACAAACGACGGCAGACTGGTATACCGTCTCCACTGTCAATTCTTTCGGCAAAGTTTCTACAAACATTCCGCTTTCAAAATTAATAAAAGCCAGCATCTGCCGATTTTCCTGTATTAATTGGATGGCTTTATCAATATTCCCTTCTACAAAACAGATCTTCATTTTTGGAAATGCCCGTTTCATAGCTTCTTTTACAGATTTATGATATCCCTGCAATAAAGTCGGAGACATAACCAGCTCCACTATTTCAAGCTGGTTTCCAGGTAAAACGCCTAATTTTTTCGTTTCCGACAAATAAGTATCATATTCCTGCAGAATTGTTTTCGCGTGGCGCAAAAACAGTTCACCCTGCTCTGTTAATTCAACTCCTGTTTTTTTCCGTTCCAGTAGTACAATATTTAATTCTTTTTCTAATGCTTGCATCATTTTTGTAACAGCTGGCTGGCTCAAATACAGATTTTCAGCCGCCTTATTGATCGATCCCGTTTCTGCAATTTCAGCAAAACAACGCATCCATTCCAGCTTCATCCTATCACGACCTTTTCATTTTCTTTTATTTATTCCTTTTCATTATAACGAAAATACACAATAATTTCTACTGTTCTCTTCCTATTGACTTTTTCATAGTAAAACGCTATGCTATTGACAAACAGATAGAGAGGAA
>CAMFFG010000209.1 GCA_945949655.1 uncultured Peptococcaceae bacterium | reverse complement strand
GAAGCGTTGGAAGTTACCCAGGAGGAAGCCTTTGCCGATGGCGTGGAATATGGCCTGGAACAGGGCCAGGAGGTAGAGCGTGAGAAAAATATCCGGGCGTTCGGAGAGATTCTGCCGCCGGACAAAATCGCATCGACCCTTGAGGTGCCGCTGGAGTATGTATTGAAAGTAATGAACCATGAGACGGCCTATACCATGCAGGTGCGGGAGCAGGATGTGGAGTATGTTGCCGTTGAAGAAGCAATAAAAAAGCTATAAGGAAACATAAAAAACAGGTCTGAGAGAATGGCAGCGTATCTCAGACCTGTTTTGCTGTTGTTTAACGGTTTGCATTGCCGGCTTTCTGTTTCGGCAGCCGCTCCAGGCCGATGGCCACCAGAAGGGTGATGGTCTCAGCCAGCGGCATGGCCAGCCAGATGCCGGTGACATCTAAAACGATCGGCAGGAGAAGGGCCAGACTGACGCACAGGATCAGTCCCCGCAGGGCGCAGATGGTCAGCGCTTTGGAGGGCTGCAGCGTGGCCTGAAAATAATTGGTGTAGAAAATATTCAGTGCCATGCCGATAAAGCTGAGAAAATACAGCCGCACAGCCAGCGGGGCCATCTGCAGAATGGGTTCCGTTGGGTGGATAAAGATATAGACCACCAGCAGCGGAAAGGCCAGCCCCAGCAGGGCAAAAAAGCCGCCTTCCAGTGCGGCAGTGCGCAGGCCGCAGGCTTTTACCTGCCCGATGCGATCGGTCAGTCTGGCGCCAAAATTGGTGGCGATGATAGGCTGGGCAGCCTGGGCGATGCCGTTACTCAGCGCGACGATGATGTAGGAGCTGTTGGACAGAATGCTGTATACGGTAACGCCCAGCTCGCCTGCGTAGCGCAAAAGCTGCAGATTAAACACAAAGATGACGATGCCGCTGGAGATTTCGGTGAAAAAGCTGGAAAAGCCGTACTGAAAAATTTCTTTGCCATAGCGGAGCCGCAGCTTCTGAAACAGCGGCCGCAGGTGATTCTCTTTGCGGAAAAAATGGGTGCAAAGAATACCGCAGGTGAGACCGGTGCCGATGACGGTGGCGGTGGCCGCGCCTGCCATGCCCAGCTGCAGTGGATAAATAAAGATCCAGTCCAGCATAATGTTGAGCACACCGCCGGAGATGACGGCAGTCATGGCCAGACGGGGATTCTGGTCGTTGCGGATGAAGGCCTGCAGAAAAAAGGAAAACGAGGGCACACCGATCAGGATAATGGTGGCGTAATCCACAGCGTACTGCATTGTCGCTTCTGTTGCGCCCAGAACACGCAGGATCGGTTCTAACAGCAGAAATCCGCTGATCAGGTAAAACAGCATAAAAGCTACATTCAAAAGCACGGAAAACGTAAAATAACGGCGTGCACGGTCGGTATCCCGGTTGCCGGTGGCCACAGAAAACAGCACGGCACCGCCCACACCGAACAGCGCACCGGTGCCAAACAGAATATTAAACAGCGGCAGTACCAGATTCAGCGCCGCGATGGCCAGCTCGCCGATGCCCTTGCCCACCATGATGGAGTCGGCTAACAGATAGATGGAGGTGACCATGGTGGCGCTGATGGATGGGATCAGATATTGAAAAAACAGTCTGCGGGGAGGATCCTGCAGCAGATCGTAAGACATTTTGATTTACTCCTTTGCAAATTGCCCGATGCATGGTATTATAACCTGTAATGTGCGGCTTGTCTATGGAAGATCTGTCTTAGCCTTTCCAGGCTGCATAAAAGAGATAAAACCAGAGGTGTATGTTATGAAGATGATGATTGCGTCCGACCTGCACGGGTCGGCACTGTATGTGAAACAAATGCTGGAGGCGTTTGACCGGGAGCAGGCCGATAAATTACTGCTGCTGGGTGATCTGTTATATCATGGGCCCCGCAATCCGCTGCCGGAGCAGTACGATCCCAAAGCGGTGGCTGCCATGCTGAACGGGCGTAAACAGCAGATTTTGTGTGTGCGGGGCAACTGTGACAGCGAGGTGGATCAGATGATGCTGGAGTTTGCCATTCTGGCCGATTACTGCATTGTGGCGGCGGGCAGGCGGATGGTGTTTGCCACCCACGGCCATCATTACAATGAGAACAGCCTGCCTGTGCTGCAGCCGGGCGATGTGCTGCTGCATGGCCACACCCATATCCCAGTGCTGGAAGACAGAGGAAGCTACATTCTGGCTAACCCTGGCTCGGTGACACTGCCCAAGCAGAACAGTCTGCGGGGCTATCTGCTGCTGGAGGATCAGCTGCTGACGCTGAAAGATCTGGCGGGGAATGCGGTGCGGAAGCTGGATCTGGCAGGGCAGAACTGAGATAAAGTATACAGTATTTCTAACGCAAATGGACGTTGCACAGTTGAATTTTATAGTATACTGAATGATAGATTATAGTTTGTATCAGGCAGGAGGATTTCTATATGATCGCAAAAAAATATCAGGATATGTTAAACCAGAAATCGGTGATCCGCTCCATTTCGGAATATGGCACCAGACGGGCGCAGGAGATCGGCTATGAAAATGTGTTTGATTTCAGTCTGGGCAATCCGTCGGTACCGGCGCCGCAGATTGTCAATGAAACAATCTCCCGGCTGGCTTTGACCGGCGACCCTATGCAGGTACACGGCTACAGCCCGAGCCTGGGCATTGATTCGGTGCGGCAGGCCATTGCCGATTCGCTGAACAGACGGTTTGGCATGCAGTACACCAAAGCCCATATTTTCCCCACCTCGGGCGCGGCGGCAGCATTGGCCCATGCGGTGCGGGCTGTCACCGAGCCCGGTGATGAGGTGCTGACCTTTGCGCCCCACTTTCCGGAGTATTATCCATATATCAATGAAACCGGTGCGGTGCTGAAAACAGTGCCGGCCAGCATTGCGGATTTTCAGATCAATTTTGATGCGTTTGACGCGATGCTCAATCCAAAGGTGAATGCGGTACTGCTGAACTCACCCAACAATCCATCGGGTGTGGTGTATTCGGCAGAAACGCTGACCAGACTGGCAGAAGTGCTCACAGCAAAAGCGCAGGAATATGGACATGACATCTATATTATTTCTGATGAACCGTATCGGGAAATCGTGTTTGACGGCCAGGAAGCGCCCTACACATCCAAATTTTATGCCAACACCATTTCCTGCTATTCCTTCAGCAAGTCGCTGTCGCTGCCCGGTGAGCGCATCGGTTATGTGGCAGTAAACCCGGCCTGCAAGGATGCAGAACTGATCGTAGACATGTGCGGTCAGATCTCCCGGGGCATCGGGCACAATTGTCCGTCGTCCATCATACAGCTGGCGGTGGCCGAATTGCTGGATTACACTGCCGATCTGCAGGTGTATGAGGACAACATGCACATTCTGTACGATGCGCTGACTGAGATGGGATTTTCCTGCGTGAAGCCGGGCGGT
>CAMFFG010000208.1 GCA_945949655.1 uncultured Peptococcaceae bacterium | reverse complement strand
TACCGGGGACCTTTGTTGGGGTTGTTCGGCGCATTCTTTTTGGCCGGATACAATAGAAAAGCCAAAAACAGAATAAGTGCGATAAACAAAGCGCGATGTACCTGCGCGTTTAAGCGGATAAAGGTATTGATGGATACCGCAAAAACAGTAAAGGCGATCAGCAGCGCTTTCATCACAACCGCTTTTTTGCCGGAAAAAATGCGAGTCGCCGATTCCCGGTCATACTTGGCCATAATCTCATTTACTTCAGCTGCCGAGATATGTTCCAGATCTTCTTCAACTACGGAAGTTTCATCTGTCAATAATTCTTCTTCGTCATCAATCAGACCTTTTTCTTTTGTTTCTTCCATAAGAAGACTCCTTTCTTCAGATTATTTTGCTTGCACAGTAAACCGGACACTGGTCAGGGAAGGAGCCAGTTCCTTCATGTGCCAGGTCTGCTGTCCAATATGTATCAGTGGATCGCTGACGGTTCCCACCTTGTATACCAGCGAGGGCAGCGCATAATGGATATTCTCGATGATCATGTAGCCATCTTCATAGCGCAGCGTCTGTCCCGGCGCGATCTCTGTGGCAACGCCGGCCCCAAAAGAGCGATAGCGGGCTTTGAACAGATACAGGGTGCCATTTTCCAGCCGGTAATATTCCTCTACATTGGTTTTATTGACCGAATGGGTGTAGGAAACAGAAAATACACCATCTGCTTCTAATGGTTCCTGAAAATAAATCTCGTTGGTGTCCGCATTGGCCATTGTCAGATACTGTACCGGGTCTGTAAACATCTGTCCACAGGAGAGAATGGTCATTGCTAAAATAACCGCAACCACAAAACATGTGGCTGCGGCATATTGTTTACGAATCTGTGTCTTCATGAATCAAATCGACTGTTGCGATTATTCAACAGATAAGCCCTGTTCCTGATAGTATTTAGCAGCACCTGGGTGTAATGGTACGGATACACCTTCAACAGCGCCTTTCAGGCTCATTTCAGCACCTTTGGCATGTGCTTCTGCTACAGCGTCCAGATTTTCAAACAGACCTTTGGT
This sequence comes from uncultured Peptococcaceae bacterium, assembly GCA_945949655.1. GTDB lineage: Bacteria > Bacillota > Peptococcia > Peptococcales > Peptococcaceae > UBA7185. The sequence continues at coordinate 2,375 of CAMFFG010000208.1, read as the reverse complement.
CAGGTTGTAAACCAGTTCTTCGTCCAGGTCAGCTTTTACAACGATGGTAGCTTTTACAGCAACGGTGTTGGTGTCTTCTGCAGCGCCGTATACATCAGCGGAGATGGTGTACGGTGTGTAGTAGCTGTAGTTTTCACACAGGCTCTGGATGGTAGCTTCGTCCAGGGACAGCACTTTGATATCGTTGGAGGTAGCCAGTTCGGTTACAGCGGTGGTTGGAGCACCAGCGGTAATGAAAGCAGCTACAATAGCTTTATCCTTGATTGCGTTAGCGGATTCAGCAAAGTCCAGGTTCTGCACTTTGATATCTTCTGTGGTCAGACCGGCAGCTGCCAGGATCTGTTTGGCGTTGGATTCTACCCCACTGCCAGGAGCACCGATGGATACAGCTTTGCCTTTTAAGTCAGCAACGGTTTCGATACCGGCATTGGCATCTACAACCAGCTGGCAGACTTCCGGATAAACAGTACCCAGAGTCAGGAAGCCTTCGTTTGGTGCAGCTTCGGAAAAGCCTTCGGTAGCAGTGTTGGCATAGTACATAACGTCGTTCTGCACGATGGCGATTTCAGCGTCGCCCTGGTTCAGCAGATTCAGGTTTTCAGCGGAAGCGCCGGTAGCCTGTACATCTACAGTCAGACCTTCAATGTTGTTGGCCCATACCTGTGCAATGGCGCCAGCTACTGGATAGTAGGTGCCGGAGGTACCGCCGGAAGCAAAGATCAGTCTGGTTTCTGCAGCTCCCTGCTGTGCATTGTTGTTGCTGTCGGCTTTGTTTCCGCCGCAGCCGGTCAGGCAGAATGCCAGCATCATCAGCACGGTGATGACAGCAACTGCTTTTTTGTTCAGTTTCATCATAAATACATGTCTCCTCTCAGTTTTTTATAAAACTATAATCCTATCATACCAAATCACAGGATTTATGTAAATATGATTATTCTAACTATAAATTGGAGTTATTAATATATGAAATTGGTCTTAGTTCAACCTGCTACTAAGGAAAACCGTCTGGAGAGCGCTGCAGTTATTAATTCTCTTGATTCTTCCGGTATTTCTGCAATGTGTTATTGCTTTTGCGGGGCAATTACGCTAATATTTACAGAGGTAAAAAATAACCAATTTGAATCATTGCGGCATGGTGCTGTGCCGCTGATAAAGAGGAGCGAATGTTGTGTCTGGAAAATCGTTTGTAAAAGGTGCTGTGGTGCTGAGCATTGCCGGTATCCTGGCCAAGTGCCTGGGTGCGCTGTACCGGATCCCCTTCGGCACCATCGTCAGTGAAGATTGTCTGGCGCTTTACAGCATGGTATATCCCATTTATAATCTGCTGATGGCTCTGTCCACCGCCGGGATCCCGCTGGCGATCTCCAAGCTGGTGGCCGAGTATGAGGAGCAGGGCCGGTCGGGCATGAGTATGCGCATCTTAAAAGTATCACTGCTGCTGCTTTCGGCAGTGGGGATCTGTGTGGGCCTGTTCATCTTTGTGAACGCCCAGTGGCTGGCGTCCCATGTGTTTGCCGACGAGCGGGTGGTGTGGAGCCTGCGGGCCATTGCACCGGCTATGATCTTCAGCTGCATGCAGGCAGTGTTCCGCGGCTATTTTCAGGGTCTGCAGCAGATGGTGCCCACAGCGCTGTCACAGATCACAGAGCAGTTTGTGCGGGTGGGCATTATCATCGCCGCCATGTTTGCGCTGCTGCCCTACGGTGACGCCATTGTGTCCGCCGGGGCCAGTGCAGGTGCTTCGGTGGGCGGTGCCGCCGCACTGCTGCTGATGCTGTGCATTTTCTGGCGTCATCGCCAAAAAAATCAGGCAATAGCCCTTTCGGACGAAGACCGGGCAGAACGGAACCGACAACTGATCGGAAAAGTGCTGGCCCTGGCCATTCCCATTTCCATCGGCAGTCTGGCGCTGCCCATTATGCAGAGCATCGATTCTCTGCTGGTGGTGCCCCGGCTGGAAGCAGGCGGCATGGGCCACGGGGAAGCTATGGCCTGGTTTGCCTATCTGGGTGGCTGTGTGCAGCCTATCCTCAATCTGCCCTTTATGCTGACCACGGCCATTGCGGCCAGTCTGGTGCCCAATATCTCCGAAGCGCTGGCTATGGGAGAGAAAGGCAAAGTAACGGAGACCTTTGCCAATGCCATGCAGCTGGCTATTCTGATCGTTCTGCCGGCCACCGTTGGTCTGATGACACTGGCCTGGCCCATTATGGATCTGTTGTATCCCACCAAGCCCGATGCCGGGCTGCCCATGTTCTGGTCGGCGGCAGTGGTGCTGATGGTAGGGCTGTATCAGATCAGCGCCGCCACCCTGCAGGGCATGGGAAAAGCCATGCTGCCCATGTACAGTCTGCTGTTGGGCGCGGCCATTAAAG
>CAMFFG010000207.1 GCA_945949655.1 uncultured Peptococcaceae bacterium | reverse complement strand
CGATCATCATTTCACTGAGATGGGTCCGCACATACTGGCTGTCAATCTCAAACCGCTGGCCGGCATAGTCGCTGGCTGCGTACATGATATCGGCCAGAAGCTTCTCCAGAATGGTGTGCAGCCGTCTGGCTCCCAGGTTTTCCGCCTGCTCGTTCAGATCATAGGCGATCTTTGCCAGCTGTACCACAGCATCGTCGGTAAATACCAGCTCCACATCCTCTGTTTTCAGCAGCTGGGCATACTGCTTTAACAGCGAGTTGTCCGGTTCCCGCAGAATCCGTTCCAGATCCTCCTGGCTCAGGTTCTCCAGATAAACGCGAACAGGGAACCGTCCCTGCAGTTCCGGAATCAGATCGGTGGGTTTGGATACATGAAAGGCACCCGCTGCGATAAACAGAATATGATCGGTACGGATATTGCCGTATTTGGTTTTTACCACACTGCCTTCCACAATGGGCAGAATGTCGCGCTGCACCCCTTCTCTGGACACATCCGGGCCGCTCCCGCTGCCTTTTCCGGCGATCTTATCGATTTCATCCAGAAAAATAATGCCGTGATTTTCTGCCAGGGTGATGGCCTCCTGCTTGACATCGTCAAAATCGACCAGCTTTTCTGCTTCCTGCTGGGTCAGGATCTTGCGGGCCTGCTCCACAGTGACTTTGCGTTTTTTGGTCCGTTTGGGCATAAAGTTCTGAAACATTTCGCCAAAGTTGCCGTTGCTGTCATCCACACCCATGCTGGCCAGCATATCATTCATGGAGTTGCTGTCCTCCACCTCAACCTCAATGTAGTCATCCTCCAGTTCCTGCCGGCGCAGTTTCTGTTTCAGGATTTCCCGCTTGTCCCGGATGGCCTGCAGATCACTTTCGCTATCGGAGCTGGAGGTCGGGGCATTGCTGCTGTTATTGAAAAACATCTCAAAGGGATTGCTGATGGCAGCTTTCTTTTTCGGCAGTGGCGCCATGATATCCAGCAACCGTTCTTCCGCCAGCTGCGCAGCCTGCTGCTCCACATCCTGCATTTTGTTCTCATTGACCTGACGGATGGCTGCCTCCAGCAGATCCCGGACCATCGATTCCACATCGCGGCCCACATAGCCCACTTCTGTAAATTTGGTGGCCTCCACCTTTACAAAAGGTGCCTGCACCAGCTTGGCCAGCCGTCTGGCAATTTCTGTTTTACCAACGCCGGTGGGCCCGATCATGATAATATTTTTCGGGCTGATCTCTTCCTGCTGCTCTTTGGGCAGTCTGCTGCGGCGATACCGGTTGCGCAGGGCCACCGCCACACTTTTCTTGGCTTCCTGCTGGCCGATGATGTATTTATCCAGCTCCGTTACAATTTCCTGTGGTGTCAGAATTTCCATACGATTACCTCCTTACTGTACTTCTTCCACCGTGATATGGTTATTGGTGAAGACACAGATTTCGCTGGCAATCTCCAGCGATTTGCGGGCAATTTCCGCGGCACTCAGATCGGTATTCTGCAAGAGGGCCAGCGACGCAGCGTAGGCATAAGAACCGCCGGAACCGATGGCCACCGTGTTAAAATCCGGTGTGATCACCTCGCCGTTTCCGGAGAGCACCAGCAGCTCTTCCCTGTTGGCCACGATCAGCATCGCTTCCAGATTTTTCAGCACTTTATCAGAGCGCCACTCTTTGGCCATCTCCACTGCCGCCCTGGTCAGATTTCCACGGCTGGACTCCAGATGGTTTTCAAACTTTTCAAATAGTGTGATGGCATCGGATACAGAGCCGGCAAAACCGGTTACCACCTTGCCATGATACAATGTCCGTACCTTTTTCGCAGAATGCTTCATAATCACTTTTTCGCCTAATGTTACCTGACCATCGCCTGCGATGGCGACCTGGTCATCTTTTTTTACTGCCAGAATGGTTGTCATATACTTCCTCCTTATCTATGTAACAAAGCGCAGCTAGGCACGCGGATGTGCGTTCCGGTAGATCTGCTGCAGATGGGAACGGGATACTTCGGTATAAATCTGTGTGGTGGACAGGCTCTCGTGGCCCAACAGCTCCTGGATCACACGCAGATCAGCGCCGTTATCCAGCATGTGGGTGGCAAAGGAATGCCGGAAGGCATGTGGCGTCACCTTGTATTTTAACGCCCCTTTGCTGATATACTGCTCTAAAATATATTCTACGCCCCGGCTGGTCAGCCGTCCCCCCTGGTTATTCAGAAACAGAGCGTTTTCCACCTGCTTTACCAGCAGCGGACGCCCATCCTCCAGATAATGTGCGATGGCCGCCTGGGCTTGCTGGCCAACCGGCACGATCCGTTCTTTATTACCTTTCCCCAGAATACGCAAAATACCCTTTTGTTTCTGCACCGATTTCACATCCAGCGCCACCAGCTCCGATACACGCAGCCCCGAACTGTACAGCAGCTCGAATATTGCCTTGTTTCGCAGCTGCAGCGGTTCCTCACCGGATAAAAAATCATCCAGAAAGGCAGTCATATCAATTTCAGAAATCACAGCGGGCAGACGCTTGTCTTTTTTGGGCGCCGTCAGCAGATCAGCGGGGTTATGTTCCAGCCAGCCTTCCCGGTTCAGATATTTGCAGAAGCTTTTGATTGCCGCCGTCTTGCGGCTGAGCGTTGTTTTTTTCAGCTCCTGTTTCTGCTGCAACGTGGCCATGTAATAACGCAGATCGCGATATTCCAGCTGTTCCAGCGACAGCTGCTGCTGCTCCAGAAACTGGCCAAACTGCTCCAGATCCTGCTTATAAGCGGTTATGGTATGGGCTGAGCTTCCTTTTTCATTCTGCAGCCAGTTCAGAAACTCCTGCAGATAAAATGCATAGGTATGAGAGGACATACAGATCAACTCTTTCTTTCAGACATCATAAATGCTGCGGCATCTTATACAAACAGAACGCCTGAACCCTTCTGTGCTTCGGCAAAACAGCGGAACGCAAAGGATAACAGTCGTTCTGTCTGTTGTGGTGCAGATACCGCTATGCCCCGGACACGGGAGGATGCCGCATCTGCCATAAAATTTTTATCATCGGGCTGCCGTAGGGCAGGACCTCAGATGTTCTGCTGTAAAAACTGCTCCAGATCCTCCAGGGCCCGCTGGGCGATCCGGGCATTTTTTTCTTTCTTGTTCCGGATTTTCTTCCCTTCCAGAGCCGGAATCAGACTGAAGTTGACATGCATTGGCTGAAAATGCCTGCTGTCGGCTGTGACAATATAGTTCATCAGTCCGCCGATGGCTGTAGTCAGCGGAAAACGCACCAGCTTCTGCTGCTGATACATGCGGGCCGCGTTGATCCCCGCCACCAGCCCGCTGGCCGTGGATTCCACATAGCCTTCCACCCCAGTGATCTGGCCGGCTAAAAACAGCTGCTCTCTGCTCCGGATCCGTCCGGTGGATTCCAGCGCCACCGGCGAATTGACAAAGGAGTCGCGGTGCATCACACAGTA
>CAMFFG010000206.1 GCA_945949655.1 uncultured Peptococcaceae bacterium | reverse complement strand
ATGCGCAACGATCTGAACGATATTGCTTTTACTGTGCCAAAGGATGAAGCAGATGAGGCGCTGGAAGTGCTGAACGCGCTGAAATCCGAACTGGGTATGTCGGAGATCGTTTCTTCCACCGATGTGGCAAAAATCTCTATCGTAGGTGCCGGCATGATCAGTTCGCCGGGTGTGGCCGCTAAATGTTCTCGGTACTGGCTGCCAACGGCATCAACATTGAAATGATCAGCACATCGGAGATCAAGGTGTCCTGCATCATTGACAAAGCCAACGATACACCGAAAAAAGCCATGCAGGCCCTGCATGACGCTTTTGAACTGGATAAGATCAACGACTGATCAATCAGACGGTTCTGTCAGAGCCTTTAGACTACAAAAAGCAGAGCGGCTACAGAGAAATGCTGTATAGCCGTTCTGCTTTTCTGGTTTACTGCAGCATAGAGCGTGGGAAAGAAAACGCTGAATTTTGCATTTTCCTCTTGCATTCCGCTCCAAAAAGTGGTATAACATAACTTGTTCGGATGATTAGCTCAGTTGGTTAGAGCGCATGCCTCACATGCATGAGGTCGGAGGTTCGAGCCCTCTATCGTCCATGGAATGAAACCTTTCCTGCTGGTGCAGGAGAGGTTTTTCTTTTGTCTGCCATAATATGCGCAAAACCGGGTGATTTTCTGGTTTTTAGTGTTGAAAGATGGGGTATGTCTATGGTAAGTGTAAGATTGCAGGGAGGATACCGTTATGCGAGTAGATTATAAAAAATTAATTACAGAATATATTGCAGAGCAGAATTATCCGGCCATTGTGGAGGTAGGACGGGAAAATAATGCCCGGGCGCTGCGCTATGTGCAGATGAATATCTGGGGCGATTATCGCAATGCACAGCGCTGGTATGCGATCTCGGCGCTGGAAGCGCTGGCTGCTGCTTATGCCGCCGATCATGATGAAATCTATCGCAATGTGATCCGGCGGGCGGTGTGGGCTATGGCCGATGAAAGCGGGAATGTGCCCTGGGCTGCGCCGGAAATGATGACCGCTGTTATAAAAGCCTGTCCGCAGCAGTATGGCGAATTTATCAGAATTATGATCACCAACGGACTGGACAGCCCCATGTGCCATTTAGGCGTGCTGTGGTCCATTGGTCATCTGGGCGCTGACTATCTGCCGGAGATCGAGCCTTATCTGAAACGGGTGCTGAAATTTCTGGATAAAAAAGATGGCGAACTGCGGGGTACCGCAGTATGGGCTCTGAAACAATTGCAATATGAGCCGGCTTTTGCTAAAATCAATACTATGGCTGATGATGCAGCAGAGGTCTGGATTTATGCCGATGGCAAGCTGCAGCAGAAAACCATCAGTCAAATTGTAAACGAAGGTTGATGGAACTATGGCAGAAGAAAAAACACTGGCGTACCTGCACTGGGAGGCTCTGGTACAGAGCAATGATTTTTATCAGGCTGACCGGTTTTATGAAAAAATGAAGGCGGAGCAGCAGCTGGATGCGGAGGTATGCTTTGTGATGGGCCTGTGGTATCGGCAGATGCAGCAGCATGGCAAGGCGGCGGATGCCTTTGTGCAGGGCCTGATCTTAAAGCCGGACAGCAGCGATCTCTATTATGAGCTGGCCAACACCATGCGGGAGATGGGCAGCGAGGAGGGTGCAGAGCGTTATTACAGGCACTGTCTGGCACTGCGGCCCAACTATATCGATGCGCTGGTTAATCTGGGCCAGGTGCTGGCCGGGATGGATCGCATAGAGGAAGCGGCCTCCTGCTTTTGCCGTGCGTTGCAGCAGACCACCAGTGTGCAGGAAATGATCGCCATTGCGGTGGAGCTGTCTGCCATCGGGATGGCAGATCAGGCTATGCATATTTATTTTATGGCCCTGCTGCAGGAACCGGACAATTATTACCTTTACTCCAATCTGGGTATCGAACTGGCCGAACAGCGGGAGTTTGCCGATGCGGTATTCTGCCATGAGAAAGCGCTGCAGATGGATGGTGAAAATGCCGATCTGTGGTATAACGCGGCCTGTACCTATTCGCTGATGGGGGAAGCCATGCGGGGGCTTTTGGCGCTGGAAAAGGCCATTGAACTGGATGAGGAAAATCGCAATTATGCCATGCAGGACCCGGAACTGGAATTTCTGCAGAAACACAAACGCTTCTGGAAGCTGGTCAAACACACTGACAAACCGTAAAAAACAATTACAATTGGATATTTATTTTTAAGCTGCTTTGGGAACCTCAGAGCAGCTTTTTGTATATGATAAAAATAGAAAATAAACGGGGGCGATGGATATGGCGCAGCAGGAAGAGAACACCTTGCAGGATCTGCATCCGGAGACAGTTTTGCTGACAGCAGAATTACTGGGCAATCTGTCGGCACTGCACATGCCCTTTAATGTGCAGAACCTGATTGGCAACTGGCTGCAATTGCTGGGCCAGATCATTTTGGTATTCAATGCCCAGCAGCAGTTGTGGGAAAATGGCCCCGGAACCTGTTATTGCTGCCAGGGAAAAAACAGTGCCGTTTCTCAAATTAGCACAGCGGAAGATCACACTACCAGACAAGATATGGCGGCTGAACTGATACTGCTGCGCCAGCAGATTGCCGACCTTGAGCGCCAGGTGGCCCGGCTGGAGCAGAATCTGCGATAAAAGGTGATGAAGGATGATAGATATTCTCCATAAAACAATAGCAATTCTAATGATCATTTGAATTAGAAGTCGAAAGATAGCTATTCATACCAGAAAATTGCTATTACAAAAATTTGCGAAATGCTGAACGAAAAGCACCGCCGAGGCTTACTTGTAATGGCTACCGGCACGGGGAAAACAAGGCTCGCCATTTCGCTGGTGGATGTGTTGTCCCGCAACAAGTGGATTAAAACAGTATTGTTTTTGGCAGACCGCACTTCGCTGGTCAATCAGGCAAAGCGGAATTTTGCGGCTTTACTGCCGGATATGAGTATTTGTGAGCTTTCTGCCAGCGGTGAAAAGGATTACAGTGCACGGCTGATGTTCTGTACCTATCAGACCATGATCCACTATATCGATGCTGAGGACAAGCGCTTTACCACCGGCCGCTTTGATCTGATCATCATTGACGAGGCGCACCGCAGTATTTTTAATCGGTACGGAACGATTTTTAATTATTTTGACAGTCTGTTGATCGGGCTGACCGCCACACCCAAAAACGAAGTGGACGCCAATACCTATCGTATTTTTGGCTGTGAAACCGGGATTCCAGACTACGATTATTCTCTGGAAGAATCCATCGAGGAACACTATCTGGTGGGGTATCATGTCATCAACCGCACCTCTAAAATATTATCCGAGGGGCTGGACTGGGGCCAGTTGACACCAGAACAGAGAGAACAACTGGAGGAATATTTAGCCGGTGACAAACCGACACCGGATTTTACCATTCCGGGCAACGAGATTTTCCGCGTGCTATTCAATCAAG
>CAMFFG010000205.1 GCA_945949655.1 uncultured Peptococcaceae bacterium | reverse complement strand
GACCGACACCGAGGTGGTAGCCCATCTGCTGGAAAAATTCTATAACGGCAGCTTTGAGGAAACGGTGGTGAAGGTGCTGGATGTGCTGGAGGGGGCCTACGCGCTGGTGATGGTGTGTGCCGATGAGCCGGATAAAATCATTGCCTGCCGCAAAGACAGCCCCATGGTGCTGGGCGTAGGCGACGGCGAAAGTTTTATCGCCTCCGATGTGCCGGCCCTGCTGGCTTACACCCGCAAATGCATGTATATTGAAAAAGGCGAGCTGTGTGTGCTGACAAAGGACGGCATCACCATTAAAAATCATGATCTGGAACCGGTGGAAAAAGAGATCCACACCATTGAGTGGGACGCCGAAGCAGCAGAAAAAGACGGCTTTGAACATTTTATGCTGAAAGAGATCTTTGAACAGCCCACTGTATTTAAAAAGACCATCGCCGGACGGATCCATGGGGATCAGGTCCATTTTGATGAATTTGCGCTGAGCGCCGCTCAGGTGCAGAAATGGAAGAAGATCTATATCGTGGCCTGCGGCACCGCCTACCATGCCGGGCTTGTGGGCAAACAGGTCATCGAGAAGCTGGCCCGCATTCCGGTGGAAGTGGAGATCGCTTCTGAGTTCCGCTATCGGGACCCCATGCTGGATGAAGACACGCTGGTCATCGTTATCAGCCAGAGCGGGGAGACCGCTGATACAGTGGCGGCTTTGCGGGAGGCAAAACAGCACGGCTGCAAGGTTATGGCCATCACCAATGTGGTGGGCAGTGCCATTGCCAGAGAGTCCGACTATGTCATCTACATCTGGGCCGGACCGGAGATCTCGGTGGCCAGCACCAAAGCCTACACCACCATGCTGATCGCCGAATATCTGCTGGGGGTTTATCTGGCCCAGCAGAAGGGCATGGACAATGGCGCAGAGCGGGCGGCTATTCTGGAAGGGCTGCAGCAGCTGCCGGAAGTAACTGAAAAACTGTTGACCGACGAATATCTGGAAAAGGTGCAGCAGGCGGCAGAACGCTATAAAGCGGCCCATGATATTTTCTTTATCGGCCGTGGGCTGGACTGGTCCATTGCGCTGGAAGGGTCGTTAAAATTAAAGGAGATCTCCTATATCCATGCCGAGGCCTATGCGGCAGGGGAACTGAAACACGGCACGCTGGCACTGGTAACCGAGGAAACGCCGGTCATCGCCATCTGCGTGCAGGATGGCACCTACGACAAAACAGCATCCAATATCAAGGAAGTAAAAGCCAGAGAAGCCAAAGTGCTGGCCATCGTCAACGCAGATGATGACAAGACACAGAAATTTGTGGATCAGACGCTGGCCATCCCGCGGATCTATAATTTTGTGGCACCGGTGCTGGCGGTGATCCCGCTGCAGCTGATCAGCTACTACACGGCCAAGGCCAGAGGCTGCAATATCGATCAGCCGCGCAATCTGGCCAAGAGTGTGACGGTAGAGTAACCATGCAGATCGTTCCCATCGGCAGATATGCCGGTGGGATTTTATCTGTGCAAACCATTTATATAAGGCTTGATTCTTTCTTATTCCTAGTATATAATGGGTATATCGAGGTGTTGGTCATGAAAATTTCCACCAAGGGGCGTTATGCCTTGCGTCTGATGCTGGATCTGGCCCAGTACAGCAAAGATAATGTATATGTATCCATCAAAAAAGTTTCGCAGCGGCAGGATATCTCCGAAAAATATCTGGAGCAGATCGTGGCACAGCTGAGCCGCGCCGGCTATGTCAGAAGTACACGGGGGGCCCAGGGTGGTTATTGCCTGGCCAGAGGGCCGGAGGAATATACGGTGGGGGCTATCTTACGCCTGATCGAGGGAAATCTCTCCACTGTGAGTTGTCTGGAGGACAATCCCAATCGCTGCCGGCGGTGCAACAACTGTGTGACGCTGGAGGTATGGCAGCAGATCAACGATGCGGTGAACAATGTGGTGGACAATATCACGCTGCAGGATCTGCTGGAAAAACAGCAGGTCAAAATGGAACAGGAAGCTGCGCAGACGGAAAACGGAATCTGATGCGGGAACACTCTTTGCCGGATATGGCTTTTACAGCTGTATCCGGCTTTTTTATGGTGCAGTATTGCCGTTTGTGACTGGATTCACAAATGGCGATGCTGCACCATAAAAATAAAATGACACCTCCAGAAAAAGTGAGCCGAAACCCTGCAATCGTATACCGGATCTGCGTTTTTTTTGGAAACAGGCGTAAAATTAAGGGGAATAACATAATCCATTGGCTCTATTTTTAGAAATAGATTCCACAATAGAGGCCTATAATAAAAAATTATGGTGCCATAAATTGCATTGATATCAAAAATCAAAATTGCTTAAACTGCACAAAATGGCTTAACAGATAGACTGGGGGCTAATGAACAAGAAATTTTGTGCTGGTGTTCACGAACGGCTGTAGACTTTTATTTTGCAATCCTTTATAATGAACATCAGGTTAGATTATTTACGTGAAGCTGTGTTCAGGTAAATATAAAATAGACAAGGGAGAGTGGTACTGTTGACGCTGAATGAACAACAAAAGCAAAATGAAGAACTGAAACAAGAGTTCCTCAGACGCAGCGGCGTGGATGTTTCCAAGTGCTATCAGTGCGGAAAATGTTCCGCAGGATGTCCGGTGGGCGACCATATGGATATCGCGACGAACAAAGTGATTCGTCTGGCACAGATGGGCCTGATTGAAGAGGCAATGAAGAGTCATGCAATCTGGCTGTGCGCTTCCTGCACAACCTGCACGACACGCTGTCCAAAAGGGGTGGATGTTGCCCAGGTAATGGAAACCCTGCGGATCATGGCCAAAGAACATGGCTATGTAGCTGAAAAAAATGTGGATAAGTTCCACAGCGTATGGATGGGTATTATCGGCAGTATCGGCAGAATGTACGAACCGGGTCTGATTGTCGGCCGTAACGTTTCTACCGGGAAACTGTTCCAGGATACTTCGTTTGGGATTCCTTACATCACCAAACAGAAGCTGAAACTGATTCCATACAAGTCTAAAAACATGGATGAAATCAAATCTCTGATCGCCAAAGCGGAAGCGATGGATCGGGAAGAAAGGGGCAATAAATAATGGATTACGCATACTATCCTGGATGTTCTCTGGAATCGACAGGGATTGAGTTCCATATGTCCACTAAAGCGGTTGCAAAAGCGCTGGGCATCAATCTGATCGAAATTCCGGACTGGAACTGCTGTGGTGCCAGCAGCGCCCATGCCAGAGGTCACTGGATTTCCCTGGCTCTGCCTGCCCGCAACATGGCCATCGCCGAAGCAGCTGGTTTAGATGTTGCCATTCCATGTGCAGCCTGCTATGGCAGAAGTAAAAAAGTAGAAATCGAAGTAACCAAATCGGAAGAAGCCAGAGCCAAAATCGAAGAGATCATCGGCCGTCCTTATACAGGCAAAAGCAAAGCCAGAAACCTGACTGATATTCTGTATCATGAT
>CAMFFG010000204.1 GCA_945949655.1 uncultured Peptococcaceae bacterium | reverse complement strand
GTATCCTCGCCGATGCGGTCTGCCCGGGCCCGGCAGCTGCCGCTCAGGATAACGCTGCCGGATAAAATGGTATCGCCGGCTGTTTTATAGACAGCATCCGATTCGCCGGTGATGAAGGACTCGTCCACCTCGCACTGGCCTTCCAGCAGGATGCAGTCCACCACAGCCTGATTTCCGTTCTGCAAAAGCAGCACATCATCCAGCACGATCTGCGCTATGGCGATCTCCTGGGGCTTTCCGTCCCGGATCACGGTGGCTTTGGCGGCGTGCAGCAGCGAAAGCCTGTCGATAGCCCGCTTGGCGCGGATCTCCTGTATGATGCCGATGAACAGGTTGCTGAGCACCACGCCCATAAACAGCATGTTTTTATAGGAACCGACCGACAGCACGGCCAGTGCCAGTATGGCGTTGATCAGGTTGAACAGGGTGCAGACATTCTGGCACAGGATGGTGCCCACCGAACGGGTGGGCACGGTGGTGTCATGGTTGCGCAGATCCTGCTGCTGCCGGTTTTGTACCTGCGCAGCGGTCAGTCCTGTTTTTGCATCTGGTGTGTAACGCAAAACAGATCATCCTTTTTATGGTTATCACAGAATGGAAGGCGCCGGAAAGGGCTGTAGCTGTTTGGAACAGGCCCGCGGCACGATGCCATCTGTACTTTTTTCTATGTTTTCTGTACTATTTTTCGGGAAGAAAATGCAAATATCCTGCTATTTTTACCGGGACAAAAAAATATTTTCCCAACCGCTTGCCAGAACGGGACAGCTGTGCTAAAATCACAGCAGAAACTGAGAAGGAGAGAAGGCAATGGAAGAAATGCTGCAGAAGGAAACGATCATTGGAGCCTTTGAGCAGGAAAAACTGAATGTGGAGATCACAGAAAACAAGAAGGGACAGGTGGTAGTGTCCCGCATGTGTGAGTTATATAAAAATCAGGTGTTCAGCCAGGATGTTCCCTGGGACGACGGTGTGGAGCAGGCCCTGAAGGACAAGGTGACCCTGCTGGTAAAACCGGCGCTGCGCAAGATGATCGTGCAGGAGCAGCTGCATGGCAAGGCCATCAAACCCATCATCACGCTGGCAGGGCCTTTGCCCAAGCGCAATTCCTTTACCTTTGACCTGGTGTTTCTGTTTCGTCTGGAACAGAGCGACCGGCAGGTGCTGGAGGATACCTTGCAGCTGATTCACAAGATCGATGATTATATGGAAGCAGTAAGACCTGCATAAACCAGAACGGATATCCGACAAGGGTATCCGTTTTCTGCTTTTGGGCATACTAGGCACAGATGCTGATTTACAAAAAAAGGGGCTGATCAGATGGGCAGAACAAAAACCTATTACACAAAGGATATTCTGAAGCTGGAGCTGGCACAGCAACTGGGCTACGGCGACAAGATCCGGCAGGCCGGCTGGGGCGAGCTGACCTCGGCGGAGAGCGGCCGGCTGGGCGGCATGGTCAACGGCTACATGCGCAAACACCAGTGGATATAGAAAAACGGAAAAACTGTTATAAAACAATTTATATTTTTTGTTGAGATAAGCAAGGTGTTATAGTATAATAGCAGGTGAGGTGACAAGGATGACCGCAACGAAACACGAACAAATTCTGAAATATATTGAAGCATTACCGGTTGGCACGAAAGTGTCGGTGCGGCAGATCGCCAAAGATCTGGAAGTGAGTGAGGGCACGGCCTACCGGGCCATCAAGCAGGCGGAGAATGTGGGGCTGGTCAGCTCTATCCCCAAGGTGGCCACCATTCGCATTGAAAAGCCGGTGCAAAAGCAGCTGGAGGACATGACGCTGCACGAGATCAATCTGATTGTGGAAGGCAGCTTTCTGGCGGGGCAGAATCACAGCAGCCGGATTCCAAAATCCTTTGCGGCCTGCTTCAGCAAGGAGGAGCTGGCCAAAAAAAATATCAATGGCAACACGCTGGTGATCGTCAGCAATGTGGAGGAACTGCAGCATTATGCCATTAAAAAAGGTGCGGCGCTGCTGGTGGTGGGCGGCGCGGTGCCGTCGGAGGCTATGCTGCGGCAGGCCGAGGAAACGGGAACACCGGTGATCGCCTCGCCCTACGATGCCTTTGAGACCATCTCCATGATCAACAAAGCCATCTATGAACGGCTGGTGCAGCAGGATCTGGTGCGCATCGGCGACATCATGAAGCAGGATGTGGCGACGCTGTATCCCTATGACACCATTCTGGACTGGCATGAGCTGACGCTGAAATCGGGGCACAGCAATTTCCCGGTCATCAACGGTGAAAACAAGCTGCTGGGCGTGGTGACGCCGCTGGGCGTGACCGGCATGAGCAGCAACATGCCCATCAGCGAAGTGATGGACACCGACATGCTGACGGCCCGTCCGGACAGTCTGGTCAGTCATATCTCCCGCCTGCTGGTGTGGGAGGACTGCGACATGATTCCGGTGGTGGAAGAAAACAACCGGCTGGTGGGTGTGGTGAACCGGCAGGATATTATTCAGGCATTGCAGCAGACGCAAAAACAGCCCCAGTTTGGCGAGACGGTGGATAACCTGACCCTGAGCGGCTTTAAGCTGGGCGATACCACAGAAGAAAACAAGATCACCATTGTGGGCAATGTGACCCAGTTTATGATGAACGAAGTCAACATTGCCAGCTCCGGCGCAGTGACCATGATCATCAGCAATGCGGCTACCATTGCGGCCCGCAAGCTGCACCGGCTGCAGACCGTGGTGGATGAGATGCATCTGATCTGTCTGAACCCGGTCAGTCAGGATGAGGAGATTTCGGTGACGGTGGAGCTGCTGCAGTCGGATAAGAAATACTGCAAAGCGGAAGTGGTGGTCCGCTCGGCAGAGCAGCTCAAATACAAAGCAAATATTATTTTGAAGGTTTTGAAAAAATAATAGAAAGACAGCAGAGGTTCCCGCTGCGGCGGCCGGGGCATCTGCTGTTTTCTGTGCCAGTGGCAGTCTGAATGCTGCAGAAAGGAGTGCACAATGGAACCCTTTGTACATTTACATAATCATACCGCTTACAGCCTGCTGGACGGCGCCAGCAAAATCGACGAGCTGATGAAGCGGGCCAAAGAACTGAACATGCCGGCCATGGCCATTACCGACCACGGCGTGATGTACGGCGTGGTGGATTTTTACAAAGCCTGCAAAAAAGCAGGCATCAAGCCTATTATCGGCTGTGAGGTCTATGTGGCGCCCCGCACCCGGTTTGACCGCCAGGCCGGACTGGACGATAGCGCCTATCATCTGATCCTGCTGGTAAAAAACGAGACCGGCTACCGCAATCTGTCCCGGCTGGAATCGCTGGCTTCTCTGGAAGGCTTTTACTATAAACCCAGAGTGGACCGGGAGATCCTGGCCCAGTATCATGAGGGGCTGATCGCGTTATCGGGCTGTATTGCCGGCGAGGTGGCGCAGAAGATCCTGCATGACGATCTGGATGGAGCCCGGGAGACGGCGCTGTGGTACCGGGAAAC
>CAMFFG010000203.1 GCA_945949655.1 uncultured Peptococcaceae bacterium | reverse complement strand
AATCCAGATAATACTCTACAATACATTCTTTCTGGTGATACTTCACCCACCAGTGGCTGTCCGGATCTCTGCTGCGCAGGCCCTCTAACAGCAGCTGCTGGTAGCAGGTCAGCACCTGAAAGGCTGCATTCTTCCACTGCTCCCACTGTTCCTGTTCCCGGCGCTTTTGCTCCCGCTTTTCCCGCTCCCGCTGTTGCCTGAGTGTTTCCGGACCGTCTGTAATAATGCCGAAGGCGGCGGCCAGATACTGCGCTGCTTCCAGGTTGGATACATTCAGGTATCTGGCCGTAAAGTTGATCACGTCACCACCGGCGCCGCAGGCCCAGCAGTAGAACGAGTTGTCATAGATTTTGCAGCTGGGCTTGTGGTCTGCATGAAACGGGCAGAGAATATTGCCCCGCCGGTCCTGCTGCAGATGAAACTGCTGCAGCACTGCTTTCATGGTGACACGCTCTTTCACCTCGGCGAAAATATCCATGACAGCCTACCAGTTGACGGGTGCATCTGTATCGGTAGGGCTGGGAGGCGTTGGCGGCATATCCAGTTCCGGATAACCTGCGGTGTTGTCCTGCAGCAGCTTATCGTCTGGAATGGTGGCGTTTTTCAGTCCTTCCACGCTGCGGATCCAGAAGATCTTTGTGGCAAATTTTTTCTGGCCGTCCTGTGTTAAAAACTGTTCCCGGCCCATAACTGCACCAAACTTTTTGCCTTTCAGCGTGTTCTCATCCCAATTCCATTTATAGCCTGGGTTGCTCTCTTCAATGCTGGTGATCACGCCCTTAAAAAATCCTACGCTTTTTCCTTCTGTGGTCTGGCGGTATATAGCAGGCCATTTTTTATCTGTGCTGGTATTGGCATTGTACCGCTTCTGGTAAAAATCTTTGTATTCGCCTTCTGCAATGTCATAGGCGATCTCCAGCGTGCTTTTGCCTTTCCGCTTGGTCTCAATGGCCATGATAATCTTGCAGACATAGAGTCCCGCCGGTAAGGCCTGGCTCTCTCCTGTCATGGCCTGTGCTTCATCGTATCCTTCTGGTTTTCTCATTTTATTGCCTCCTCTGTCTTGTCGAATCCATAATATTCTCGAATGGTCTGATCCACCATGTATAAATCATTGTCGATCTCCAGTTCCGGAAACATTCCCATTGGAGATTTGCTGACTGCGCCATCGGTTGATTGCGTGATGAACAGATGCCGGTCGCCATCTGTGATGCAGCGCAGCACAATGGTGAACAATCCCTCCAGGCATACTTTTTCATCCAGCATCTTGCCGATGGTCTTGGGCTTCACATCGCCGAAATCGTTTTTGTCCTCGTGCATCATGAAATACACAATCTTATCTTCCGAAAGACTATTCACTACAAACTGAACCAGCTTCCAGTACTGGTCGCCCAGGTCATTGTAAAGGGCAAACACGCCATTGCCTTTGCCGGCAGTACTGTGGCCCCGCATAAAATGATTGGTGATCAGGTAACCGGCATCGTCAATGACAATGGACTTTGCCTGGCTGCTCTGCATGGCCCGCATGATGTAGTTGTAATCATCTGTCTGTATGGTTGGGATAGCACCCCGAAAGGGGAGCGGCTTTTTCAGCACATTGATCAGAGAAAAGCTTTTCCCCACACAATTGCGCATGCTGGCCGATTTTCCGCTGCCCGATTTTCCGATGATCAATACCGGAATTGCCATATTCACAGCACCTCCTTAAATCTGATAACCTTCCTGATACCTGGTTGTCAATGGACGGTAGCTTTCGTCTGCCGTTTTTCCGCACTGCGGGCAAACCATTGATGGTATTACATTTTCGTGAAAAAAGACATCGTCATAGCCACTACCCGTCTCTATATGGCCACAATGTTCGCATTCATACTCTGCCTTAAAGTCTCTTCTGTATTGTTGTAGAATTTTTCTGATATGCATATTCACAGCACCTCCACATCAAATTTAACTGCCCGTTCCTTCGGCACAAGACCACTTACGATTTCACCAGTCTCTTTCAGGAGCACTTTATCACCGGCTACCACCACAGCTTTTTTCAGATCACCCCACACTACAGATGGTGCTGGTACTTTTACAAATTCCGGTGCATTGTCCTGCGCCCAAGCCAGCAACGCCTCATCATTGCGATCGAAATCCTGTGGCTGTTGACGGCTTTTCAGCGTGGCCCATGGCAGTTTAATTGTTTTATCGCCGCCCGCTTCCAGCTCCCGCCGGTGGTATTCGGTCAGATTTGTTTTCAGCTGCTCCATTTCAGTATCCAGAGGATCCAGAATTTCTTTGCGTCTGGCTTCCAGCGCCTGCAGATCCTTTTGCAAATCCGCGATCTCCTGGTCGATCATGGATGTGGCTAAAGCCGCCTTTCGATTTAGCTTGTGCAATAGTGCCGCATCTCTTCTAGCCTCCTCCATGCTATAGCAGCTATGCTGTTCCGGTACAAATTCTGTCATACTGCGCACACCTCCTGATAAGCTTCGTTGGCAATTTCTAAGATTTCCTCTGTGCTGAAGCCATCCCGATCATCGTTGTTAGCCGCAAAAATGCGAATTAACCGCTCTCTGTCCCATGCCGCATCGCATAACTCTTTCACTGTTTCGATTTTCTCAACCCTATCATCCTTGCTCAGAATTTCCTTAAGCAACATTTTCAAAATTTCTTCCATTTTTCGTTCTCCTCCTTATCTTCATCAATCGATCTCCTTGTAGTGGATTCATTGTTGTCATCCATCCTGCTCCAGAACAGACATCCCGTATTATCCAGTGCAAGCATGTCCAGTGCCATCACCCAACCTGTGCAGAAAAACCTGCGGCGGTCAAACTGTCTGAAATACTTACACTCTCTACAGTTTCCACTTGTCATTAATTACTCCACCTCTAGCGGCTCTGGTAGTTGCATCCAGTGTGTACATTGTCCGAATCCACCATTCGCATAATCATATAGCTGTCCGCTTTGTCCTCGATGGCTCCCTCTATAGCGTCCAGCGTGTCAATGACGGCCTGCTCGTCGTAATCGTCGTCATAGAGCATCCCCAAAACACGCTCGTAATCTGCCGTGAGGTTGTATAAACTTCCCATTTCCATTGCCTCCTCTTGACATTCTTTATTCATTCGTTTACAATTTAAGTGATACATTTTCATTGCTTTTGCCCTTTGTCGAAGTTGCCGCTTCGGCGAGGGCATTTTCTATTCATACAAATCACTCTGCGCAAAACTCCAGATCAGCAGAACAACGATCGGCACCAGAGCTATAAAGGCTTGTCCCACTGTTAAGCCTCCGCCCTCCACCGCGCATCCGATCAATAACGCAACCGCTGCACTGGCCACAGATAAATAGTTATGATTCATTTGTATCTACCTCCAATCATTCTTCCACATCCCGTTATTGCCAGCTCCCGCCTCTTTTCTCCCAGTATTCACAGTAATCATCTATAGCTGTCTTTTGTTGTGTTGTAGAGTGATTATTGCAGATAAACAGATTTGCGTCCCACATGTAGGTCCAGAATCTGCAGGTTCCACAGCCTTTTTCCGGATCAGGCT
>CAMFFG010000202.1 GCA_945949655.1 uncultured Peptococcaceae bacterium | reverse complement strand
TGCGTTTCAGCCCGTCTTTAATAGTTTTCGCTCTTGTTTCCCCGATTCCTTCTACTTCGTCCAATTCTTCCACCGAAGCCTGCTGAATGCGGCTGAAAGAGCCAAAATAATTGATCATATTCTGCACGACGCCAAAGGGTAGCCGCGGGATCCGGCTCAGCAGACGGTAACCGCGGGTAGCCAGAATGTTAGCCTGATCTTTGCCGCTCTCATAGCCCAGCTCCCGGGCAAAGATCTCCAGATGCAGCAGGTCTTCCGATTTTAAATTGCGCAGCCGTTCCAGAATCTCGCTCACGGTTTTCTGACCGCCCCAGTTTTCGTAATCCATAATGGTGCGCTCCTCATCGCGGGCCACATTGGCGATCAGTTCTTCCACCTGCATCTGAATCAGCCGGCCTTCGGTACCCAGCTCGCTGATATATTTGCTCAGCTCTTCCTCCACGCGGGCAAACATCTCGGCCCGCTGCAGCACCTTAGCCACGTCGGTGATCGATACCATGCCATCGTATTCCAGCACGCTGAGGCTGTTCAGCGCTTTGTCCAGCACCGTTTTGTATTTATCCAGTGTCTGCACCGCCTGATTGGCCATGCCCACCAGCACATTGCTTTCTTTTACATAATATTTGATGTCGCCCTTAAACAGCGTGATCACATTACGGCGCTGAGAGATACATACCACCAGCGTATCCATCTGCCGGGCCACTTTTTCCGCCGTGCGATGCCGGATCCCCGTTTCATAGGACGGCACACTGGGATCCGGATTCAGATGGGCATTGGCCCGCAGAATCCGCGTAGCATCCTTATTTAAAATAATAGCACCGTCCATCTTGGCCAGTTCATACAGGCTGGCCGGCGAATAAGGGCAGTCGATGATAAAACCGCCGGTCACCATATCATTGATGGCCGGGTCGTCGGTCAAAACGATCAGGCCGCCGGTTTTGGCCCGCAGCACGTTATCCAGCCCTTCCCGCAAAGGCGTCCCCGGCGCTGTCTTTTTTAACAAGCTGATCAATTCACTTTTTTTCCCTGCAATCCGTTCCATTTACGAACCTCCTAATATGACGCGCAACGCTTCCGCAACACTGCCGACCCCCTGCACCTCCAGCGGATATTTCTGCTCCCGTTTCAGATTTCCCTTTGGCACAACGGCAGTGCGAAAGCCCATTTTTTCTGCTTCAATCAAACGTTTTTCCAGAAAACTGATGGTGCGTACCTCACCAGTTAACCCAACTTCCCCTAATATAATCACATCATCCATGACAGGGCGATTCTGCATGCTGGATACTAGGGCCACAATAATGCCCAGATCGATGGCGGGCTCGTCAACCTTTAAGCCGCCCACTACATTCAGAAAAATATCCTGATTGCCCAGCGGCAGCCGCATTTTCTTTTCCAGCACAGCCAGCAGCATCGCCGTACGGTTAAAATCAGCACCATTGGTCATGCGGCGCGGCTGTCCATAAGGGCTGGAAGCCACTAGAGCCTGCAGTTCCACCAGCACAGGCCGACTGCCCTCCATACAGGGCACAACCACTGAACCAATAGCACCCTGGGGTCGCTCCGACAGGAAAATCTCCGAAGGATTGCTGATCTCCAGCAAACCCTTTTCCTGCATCTCAAACACACCGATCTCATTGGTGGAACCGAACCGGTTTTTCAATGCCCGCAAAATTCGAAAATGATTGTGTCGTTCTCCCTCAAAAAATAATACCGTATCCACCATATGCTCTAAAACACGGGGCCCGGCCACCGAACCGTCTTTGGTCACATGGCCCACCACAATAATAGAAATATCCAAACCTTTGGCCCACTGCAATATCCGTCCGGTACATTCCCGCAGCTGGCTCACACTGCCCGGCGCCGAAGAGACTTCCGGCAGATACACCGTCTGAATCGAATCCAGAATCACCAGCCCGGGCTGCAGCTTCTGGATATGCTTTTCAATAACAGAGAGATTGTTTTCGGTTAAAATCAGCAGCTGATCCCTCTGGATACCCAGCCGCTGGGCACGCATCTTTAACTGCTGCCGGGATTCTTCGCCCGACACATACAGAATATTGCCTTCCATTTTAATAGAACCGGTCAGCTGCATGGTCAGCGTAGATTTGCCAATACCAGGGTCCCCGGCCAGCAGCATCAGCGCGCCAGGCACCATACCGCCGCCCAGCACCCGGTTTAATTCATGGATCCCCGTATCGATCCGCAACAGATCATCATAAGAAATGTCCTGCAGAGGGATCGGCTCGCTGGAGGGCAGCAAGCGCGCTGTCTCCTGCTTCTGCTTGGAGACGACTTCTTCCACAAAGGTGTTCCACTGTCCGCAGCCCGGACATTTGCCCAGCCATTTTGCGCTTTCATAACCGCATTCCTGACAGAAAAAGACACTCTTTTCTTTCGCTTTTGCCACAGCAATCCCCTCCCTGCTCTGCTTATTTCCTACTCTTCTACTGATATTATAACGAATTTCTGTAGTGGAAACAAACTTTTCCCAGTAAGATTTTTCTATGTATATATAAATCTTTTGTATGGCTGCTGTAAAAAGCAGTAGCGCTCTGCTTTTGGTGTCAAAAACAAAACGCTACTGCTTTTATTTTTTCTATTCAGTCTGCCCGGTTACGGCAGAGGATGGCTTTGTTTACAGGACGTACACTTCCCGCACAAACACTTCTTTCATAGATGCTTTTAACGGATAACCCAGATTGGCAAATGTGTGATCCAACGCATCCAGCATCATAGTTACGTCTGCCACATTGGCATTTTCACCCATGTGGCCCAGACGGATCACTTTGCCAGCCAGGATATCAAAGCAGCCAGCGATCATCACCTGATATGTTTCTTCCATGGTGTGCAGCAACACAGCCGAATCCACGCCTTCCGGCACTTCGATCACCGTTACGGTTGCGCAGTAGCCTCTGTCCAGATACAGCTTCAGGCCCGCTTCTGTCACCGCTTTTCTGGTGGCAGCGGCAATTCTGCCATGCCGCGTATAAATATCGCCGTCGGCCTTTACATTTTCCAGCGCAGTGCGCAGGCCGTAAATATCGCTGATGGGCATGGTGTACGGGAACCACTTGTTTTTGTAGTAATCGCGGAAATTCAGGATATTGGCATAGAACGATGCGATAGGTGTCTTGCGCTGCTCCATGGCTTTTATGGCGGCATCGCTGACACATAGCATGGTCAGCCCTACCGGTGCCGACAGCGCCTTCTGCGAACCACCGCACACAATATCCGCCTGGCAGGCATCCACATCGATCTCTTCCCCAAACATGCTGGATACCGCATCCACTACCGATAAAATACCATATTTTTTCAATAACGGGCAAATAACCTCAATGGGATTCAGCACGCCGGTGGGTGTATCGCAATGCACGATGGCCGCATATTTGAAATCATGGTCTTTTTCCAGCCAGGCTGCCAGCGCATCCACATCAAAGTCCCGATGATAGTCAGCGGTGTACAGTACCGGTTCGCCCTGATAAATTTTTACGAAATCGGCAAAGCCTTTGCCAAAAATGCCGTTATCCAGCACCAGCACCCG
>CAMFFG010000201.1 GCA_945949655.1 uncultured Peptococcaceae bacterium | reverse complement strand
CGCAACAAAAAAGATTTAATGTACATCTGCGTCATCATCCTAGTCATCATTACACAGGTGATTCAGGAAGCAGGTTTGCGTATTGCCAATAAAACGGACAAACGTCTGCATTAAGTTTTTGTCTGTTCCTACATTTCGGCTTTCACAGAGAGTTCCTTTTGGAATATCTCTGTAAGCATATATCACTATTTTGAGGGGAGTCTTTCCAATGAAAATCAAGAAAATTGTATCTGTTGCTTTGGTAGCTGCTTTATCCGTTGGGTTACTGGCTGGATGCGGCGGCAATAAAAAAGCAGAACAGAACGCAGACACCGAAGACAAAGTTATCACCGTAGCAGCATCTCCATCTCCACATGCTGAAATTCTGGCAGTGGCTGGCGAAGTGCTGGCAGAAGAAGGTTACGAACTGAAAGTAACCGAATTCACCGACTATGTACAGCCAAACCTGGTTGTAGAAAACGATGAATTTGATGCAAACTATTTCCAGCATCAGCCATACCTGACCGACTTCAACGAAGAAAACGGTACCCATCTGGTGTCGGTAGCTGCCATCCATTATGAACCATTCGGCATCTACTCCACCAAACATGCTTCTCTGGATGAAATCGCTGACGGCGCTGTGATTGCTGTGCCAAACGATACCACCAACGAAGCACGTGCTTTACAGCTGCTGCAGGCACAGGGCATCATCACCTTAAAAGAAGGTGCTGGCTTAACTGCAACCAAAGAAGACATCGTTGAAAACCCATACAATGTTGTCATTCAGGAAATCGAAGCAGCTGGTCTGCCTGCTACACTGGACAGCGCTGACTTCTCCGTTATCAACGGCAACTATGCAATCCCTGCCGGTCTGAATGTGGCAAAAGATGCTCTGGCTTGTGAAGATGCTGCTTCTGAAGCTGCCCAGACCTTCGCCAACATTCTGGTTGTAAAAGAAGGTAACGAAGATTCCGAAAAAATCCAGGCTCTGGTAAATGCTATGCAGAGTGACAAAGTAAAATCCTTCATCGAAGACACCTACGAAGGTGCTGTTGTACCAATCTTCTAATTTTTCGCTGATCGATTTTTCGCACGACGCGTTACCACCCGATTATAAAGGTTAAAACGCAAAGCAAATTTCATAAAAAGACTCGCACCGGTTGCAGACCTTATGGTGCGAGTTTTTTGTCTTCACCCGATATCGGTGTAGCAGATCTGATGCACCGATTGTTATTCTACAAACGCTTATATATTATTAAACCCTTAGAAAAACCTGAATTAAAACATCTTTTAATTTTCCTTATCCCGTCTGTCTGATTTGTCTGTTCTCCAACCATGCAAGATATGCTAACACTTTACTGCGCCGGCAAAAGAAATTGTAAAAATTTTCTCTTTTTTTCTGAAATCAATTGCATAAGGCCAGCGCCTTCCTGTATAATAAAACAAGTGATTTTTATCACCATTAAAACATACGGTAAGGGAGAATAGGCCATGCATCGTCTAAAGCAGATCCTGCAGGAGGATATTCAAAAAAAGCGCGCTTATTTTCAGGAAGCGGCGCAGGAGATCGCCGAACGCAATCTGAAAATGCTGAAGCTGCTCTGTCCGCTGACCATACTGTTGCTGATCCTCTTTATCTCTGTTACGCCGCTAATCATACGGGGATGGCATCCCACGCCACAGCACCTGCTGTTTCTGCCCGCCATGTTTCTTCTGTTTCTGCTGACCACCTTTTACGAAAAGCAGCAGCCCGTGCATAACAGTTTTCAGATCTCTGCGCTCTGCTATCTGTACGAGGCTGTACTGTTTATTTTTATCATCTTAATCGACGCATTGCAGTCGCCGGTGGCGCCGGCCTCTTTTATGCCTGTGCTGTTTATTGTTCTGCCAACCCTGTTTATACTGCCTTTTCACCGAAACTACAGTCTAATTTTCTTTTTTGAGGTCATTTATGTCATCCTTGTCTTTTTGTATAAGTCACCGGATGTTGGACAGTCGGGACGGGTGACTGGAGTTCAGACGTGTGCTCTTCCGATCTGTATGATATTTTTGATTCTGTTGTAGGGCTGGCTTTCTCTTTTTCTGTGGCTCAGCCAACAATGCGGCTGCGCATCCAAGACCACGAGACCCGCATGAACTACCGGCAGCTCAGCCAGCAGGATTCGCTGTCCGGGCTCTTAAACAAAACCACCAGTCAGGAGCATCTGGAGCGATATCTGCAGCTGACAGCCCCTTCCACCGTCTGCACCATGCTGATCCTGGATCTGGACGATTTTAAGGCGGTAAACGATACCATGGGCCATTACACCGGCGATCTGCTGCTGCGCACCATGGGCGAAGTGCTGGTTTCCTCCTTCCGCACTACAGATATGATCGGCCGGTTCGGCGGCGATGAATTTATCGTTCTCATGAAGGAAACTGCCGATTATACCCTGCTGGAAGAAAAATGCCAGAGTATTCATCAACAGCTGCAGGAAGTCACTGCCGATATCTGCTGTTCGGCCCCGGCCACCTGCAGCATCGGCGGCATACTGGTCTATCACCAGCCGGCCGATTTCTACAGTCTGTTCCAGCAGGCGGATCAGGCACTGTATCAGGCTAAAGAGGCCGGAAAAAACAAACATGTACTGCGATTTTATCAGCCGTCTAAATAACCGCACGGCGAATGTCCGGATGGATACCTATAAATAAAAAACTGTTCTCTGCACTTGCTGCAACCTCCGTTGCCAAGGCTGTGCCAAGAGCAGTCTTTTTTTGCCCTTATTTTCTGCCGCAGTCAGGCATGTTCGGCGGCAAGCCATTCTTTTACCGCAAACAGATCCTGACAGATGCACCGGCATAAGGCCTGCATTTCTGCCGTGGTCGGCAGCAGATCAGGCACCATAATGGGCTGCATACCGGCTCTGCTGGCTGAGCGGATGCCATTGTAGGAATCCTCAATGGCGTAGGCTTCCGCTGGAATCACACCGATTTTTTTGCAGGCCTGTAGATAAATATCCGGCTCCGGCTTGCTGCGCTGCAGATTTTCACCGCTGACAATGACGTCAAAATAATGGATCAGCTCCGCCTGGCGCAGCCCATTCAGAATATACTGCAGCGTGCTGGACGAAGCCAGACCAATTCTGTAATCCTCTGTTTTCAGATATTCCATCAGCTCTTTTACGCCCGGTTTCACCGGCAGGCCGTATGCGCCGGTATACTGATAAAAGTATTCTCGGGTATATTTGCGAAATTCCTCATAAGAAAACTGTGCGTCAAAGGTCTTTTGCAGCAACTGTTCTGTAAAAATATGATTGGTGCCCACACATTGCAGAAACAAGCTATCCACATCGCCAAGCTGCAGCTTTTGCGCAGCATACTGCCAGCCGCGGCGCACCACCTGCTCCGAATCAAAAATCACACCATCCAGGTCAAAAATGACCGTTTTGCCCATTGCACATTCCGCCTTTCCATTCTGTCTCGTTCCATATTATATGCGGTTTTGCGCAAAAGTACAAGTCTTGCCCCACGCTATAAAAAATCAAAACCGCCCGTCAAACGGGCGGTTTGTTCATGCCCTATAAGGGCATA
>CAMFFG010000200.1 GCA_945949655.1 uncultured Peptococcaceae bacterium | reverse complement strand
CTCAAAAAATCTGGCAGAGTGCTCCGCCAGATTTTTGTGCTGTCTTATTAACCTGTCCCGTTATGCTTTTTCGCCAAAAATAGCTGCATCGTAGGCAATGCCATTTTTGTCGTAGTAATCTTTTAAGGCTGCTTTCACCGCTTCTTCGGCTAGAACAGAACAATGGATCTTCTGGACTGGCAGACCATCCAGCGCTTCCACCACGGCTTTGTTGGTCAGTTCCAGCGCTTCTTCCACCGGTTTGCCTTTAATCATTTCTGTGGCCATGGAGGAAGATGCAATGGCGCTGCCGCAACCAAAGGTGTTGAATTTGGCATCTTTGATGATGCCATCTTCGATTTTGAGATAGATTTTCATAATATCACCGCATTTGGCGTTGCCTACTTCGCCAACGCCGTCGGCGTCAGCAATTTCACCTACATTGCGCGGGTTGCGAAAATGATCCATTACAGTTTCACTATATACAGACATGTTTCTCTCTCCTTTTTATGATCCATATAAATTATAACAGGAACTGCTTTTTGCCGCTGACCAGATCTTTCCAGACCGGCGACATATCACGCAGGCGGGAAACCACTTTGGGAATCTCCTGCAGCAGATAGTCCACTTCTTCCTCGGTGTTCCATTCGCACAGGCTTAGGCGCAGAGAGCCATGGGCGATTTCGTGGGGACGGCCAATGGCCAGCAATACATGGCTGGGATCCAGCGAACCGGAGGTACAGGCCGAACCGGAGGAGGCACAGATGCCTTTGTCGTCCAGCAACAGCAGCAGGCTTTCCCCTTCAATACCTTCAAAACAGAAGTTTACATTGCCAGGTAATCTTTTTTCCGGATCGCCATTTAAAGCACAGTGGGGAATCGTGAGCAGACCCTGGATCAGCTTATCCCGCAGAGCTGCTGTTTTGGCAGCATTTTCTTCCAGATGGTCGCAAGCTTCTTTTAATGCGGCTGCCATCGCCACAATGCCGGAAATATTTTCTGTGCCGGCCCGTTTTCCCTGTTCCTGTGCGCCGCCTTCAATCAGGTTGGTCAGCGGAATGCCTCTTCTGGCATACAGCACACCGACCCCTTTGGGGCCATGAAATTTATGGGCGGAGAGGGACAGCATATCAATATTCTGTTCCTTCACATGAATAGCCAGGTGCCCTGCTGCCTGTACAGCATCGGTATGGAACAGCACGCCTTTTTCTTTACACAATGCACCGATCTGGGCAATGGGCTGAATGCTGCCAATCTCGTTGTTGGCATACATAATAGTCACCAGACAGGTATCTTCCCGAATGGCTGCCGCCACTTCATCCGGTGTCACAATGCCGTTATGATGCACATCCAGCAGCGTGACCGCAAAGCCCTGCTGCTCCAGCTTTTTCAGGGTGTGCAGTACAGCATGATGTTCAAAAGCGGTGGAAATGATATGTTTTTTCCCTTTACGGGCACCGTTCAAAGCTGCAGAGACAATAGCCTGATTATCGGCCTCACTGCCGCCGGATGTAAAATAGATTTCATTTGGCTGACAGCCCAGTACTGCTGCCACTGTCTCCCGGGCAGTCTGCAAGCCTTCTTTTGCTCTCTGACCTACCGAATGTAAACTGGAGGGATTCCCATAAAAGGTTTCCATATAGGGAAGCATCGCATCAATGGCGGTGCGGCTCATTTGTGTTGTAGCTGCGTTATCTGCATAAACTTGCATAACTCTGCTCCTTTCTCGCGTTAACATATTTGAAAACTATGTTTATATGCTAGCACTATATTCCCATAAAGTCAATATGTTTTAAGGGAATTTATTGCAGAAGAAAAATTACTACATCCAATAAAAAATCTGCATCTTTCCCGGCTCATCGGAATAGATGCAGATTTGCAGGTTTGATCTTATTGCTCAAAACACGACGACCAGCAGCATTTTGAAATTTTCTTTTCCGTACACCGCATGAGGATGCTGCGCTGGCATGACGATGGAATCGCCCTCCTGCAGTTCATAATCCACCCCATCAATGGTGATGCGGCCTACGCCGTCCAAACAGGTCACAAAAGCGTCCCCCAGGGACTGGTGGGTGCTGATCTCCTCATCTTTGGAAAAAGAAAACAGTGTTACGCTCACAGCCTGATTCTGCACCAGTGTTTTGCTGACAACCTGTCCTTCCTGATAGGCTACCTGTTCTTTTAATGCCACCACTTCCGCCATGGGAATGTTTTTCATAATCGCCACGATACATCATCTCCTTTTGTTTTATGCTTTCCCTTTCAGCATAACATAGATTCCACCGATTTTTCAAACAAAAACACTGTAGAATCTGTTCCACAGTGTTTGTCGTATAATTCGTTATCGTTCCTCACGGAAATAAGGATTGCCCAGACTTTTTGGCCCGGCACTTTTTCGCTCATCCATGGAGAGGAACACCAGCACCAGAATGGTCACTACATAAGGCGTCATATCCAGCAGATGCTGTGAAATATGAATCCCTGCGCTCTGTAAGCGGAAACCCAGAATACTCAGGCCGCCAAACAGATAAGCGGAGAGAAACACCTTATAAGGGTTCCAGGTAGAGAAAATAACCAGGGCCACAGCGATCCAGCCCATGCCTGCGGTAATGCTGGTCTGCCAGGACTGCACATACACCAGCGACAGATAGGAACCACCCAGACCGCACAGCGCACCGCCCCACAGCAGATGCACATATTTATACAGCGTTACCGGAACACTGGCCGCATCGGCAGCTGCAGGGTTCTCTCCAATAGCGCGCAGGTTCAGGCCAAGTCTGGTGTGATACAGATATAAACCGGTCAGGATCAACAGAATGTAGCCAAAGTAAATGAAAATATCTTTCTGAAAGAAAATAGGTCCTAACACCGGAATCTTGCTCAGTACAGGAATAGAAATACTGCTGAAAAAAGCCTTTACTGCAGTCGGTGTGGATTGTCCCACCATAGACTGGCCCATAAAATTGGCAAAACCGGTGCCAAAGATGGTCAGTGTTAACCCGGTCACCACATGATTGGTGCGCAGCGTAACAGTCAGCACAGCATAAATGGAAGCGCCCAGCGCACCGGCCACAGCAGCCAGCAGCATAGCCAGTACGGCGTTGGAAGTATGCAGTGCCACACTGAATCCCACCACTGCGCCCATGATCATCATGCCTTCTACCCCTAAGTTGGTATGCCCGGCCCGTTCATTGATAATGCCGCCTAATGTGGCAAACAGCAGCGGTGTGCCAGCAATCACAGCTGCCGAGAAAAAAGAAATCCACCATTCCATTTATTTTTCCTCCTTTGCTGAATGACTCTGGCGCTGCCAGACCACTTTGTATTTGGTAAAAAAGTCACTGCCCAGCACAAAAAACAGAATCAGAGCCTGCAGAATCGACGCTGCCGCCGATGGAATGCCAAAGGCTGTCTGGATATAGGAAGCCCCCTGGGTCAACGCGGCAAACAGCACACACACCACCACGATCATCGGCGCGCTCAAGCCGGAGAGCCAGGTCGTGATGATAGCCGTATAACCAATGCCATTGGCCAGCGTAGCGGACAGCTCGTTGTTCACTGCCGAAGCCTGAATGATCCCCG
>CAMFFG010000199.1 GCA_945949655.1 uncultured Peptococcaceae bacterium | reverse complement strand
TGGCATTACCAATTCGTGTAATGGTATTGTACCAGTGTTCGATTCATTTGTTTTAAATGTAATGGCAGTGTTTTTTATAAAATATCCATAAGTCAACGAAGAAGGTATTATTATACAAAAAGATACCCCAGAAACATTGGTTCCACCATCTACGGCTATGAGTATCATTTTTATCTCGCTATCGGATGTAACTGTAAGGTCAAATGGATTAAAACCACTTACCGTTCTCATTGACAGGCTAACCATAGCGTTACTCCAATAACCATCCTGGTTGTTTGAAGCCATGACATAATATAAATTACTAAGACCTGGAATACCTGTTTCGATTAAAGCTACATTATCAGCCATTGTCTGGAATGTTGCATCGGTTGCCGTAGTAACCCCTTTTGCAGTGATAGCATTGGCAACCAATGTCTTGCCATCACTGACAGATTTTTTTACTTCTTCGATATCGTCATAGTCAGCCTTCTTTTTCCAGTCGTAGAAGGCAAATGTGCTGTTTTCTATCTTGGCTGAACATACATACAGATCTGTTGTTTCCTTTGGGTAAAACTCTGCAAACCATCTGGAT
Source organism: uncultured Peptococcaceae bacterium (assembly GCA_945949655.1). Lineage (GTDB taxonomy): Bacteria > Bacillota > Peptococcia > Peptococcales > Peptococcaceae > UBA7185. Next base: position 3,013 of record CAMFFG010000199.1, on the reverse strand, counting down.
GTAGATAGTTTTCTTGCGACAAACATACCGTATTGTGTTGGGTAAATATCAGCATTGGACGCTCCTACTTCTACATACAGGATGCTGTTCACCGGCATCGCTGTTAAGATGGATTCTATTGTTTCACTTCCGGCGGTCAGGCCGATCTGCGACAGGTTCGTGTATGTTTTTAAATTATTTCCGTCCCCCACAAATGTTGCCTTCAATTGTTCTTTTAACAATACAACATCTTCATCTCCGGCGTCTTTTCCGCTGTCTGCTATCAATTGACCAAGTGCTGCTGCCATAACAGATGATTGATGCATTGCTTTATTGTGTAATGCAGAGCGGGCCAGTCCGCTGGTCACACCACCAATTCGCTGATTATCCGCCGCATATTCAGCCTGAGTCAATGTATTCGTTTGGCTTTCATCAAAAATCAGAAAATTATTTGTTGCCACTTATAGCCACTCCCCTTCATCATAACCGCCAAAGGCTTCTGTTTCGCGGTCATAAGCAAATACTTTATTTTCAATCGTTGTTATGTTGAGTTTTACGCCTTCCGGTTTTGGCAGAATATAGCCATGATTTAACAGCTGAATCTGCAGGGAATCAGCCAAACCCACTACTGTAGCCTGCATCGTCATATCCTGGCGGTCTATCAGAATCAGTTCCTGATCCGGAAATACATTTTGAAATAACTGCTGCATTCCATAAATTGTACCATCCCACTGATTCTGCAATATCTTTGCCTTTAAAATCAGCCTGTAGGTTTCATCATCAAGCCTTGCCGAGTAACCTTCTGGCTGAAAATCCAGCACCCGTTTTCTTCCGATGATTTCACCCAATTGATCTAACTGAGCTCCTATAGCGTCCTCAATATGAAAATGCTCATCCCAGGCGTTTAAAATATTTACTGCATGCTGAAGTCTCTGAAAATATGCCATCAGCATAGCAATATATTTAGGCTTTTGCCGATATTCCGATGTAATAATGTTCAGATATTCTTCTATCATGAAACCACCTCGATCGAAATATCATTCAGACTGATGCGAGCTGCTTCAATAAACCCGATTTCAATCACGCTGGCTTCCGTATCATCCTTCTTGCCAGCCTTCAACTCCTCCACATAAAAATTGGGGGGTTGACCAAGCGCCTCCAAAACAGGTCCATTCAGATTGGCTGTATAAACACTTTGTCCGATTCCCAGACCATTTATATAAGCATAAATATTTTCTGTAATCGTTTCTGTAGTAGCATCCGTATATCCAGATAACTTATGCACCCTGAGCCTAACTTCCACATCCACATAATCAGGACGGTAGAAACGAATCGGTGTTGTAACACCATAGGCTCCAGCGATTTCCACCACCACATCACCATTGGTATAACAGCCGGGCGTCTTATGCCGGTAGATCAAACCAGCCAGCAGGTCGTCCTCACCACCCTCAATAACCAGTGTAATAGAATGAGGGGGTAAGCCATTCACAGTTTCTCCGGTATCATTTTCATATGCCGCATAACGAACCACACCTTCTGTATTGGCAATTGCTCCAACAGTCCCTTCAAAGACGCTACGGCTGGGATTCGCTACACTGGCTTTTTGCTTTTGCCGTAAAGCGCTATCGCTTTCCTCCTCTACCCCTGGAATGGCTGATACGAGATTTTCCACGCTGGTCCAACCTTTTGTTGGAGTTACGATGGCATCAATATCGCCAGGACTGGCCGGGATGCGTCCCGCCGTTTTACAAACTGCTGTTGCCTGGGTGCTTCCGCTCTCCCCGATTATCACCTGTTCAGGCAAAGACCATTGAATTCCCCGCTTGTCAGCTATAATACCGTTATTTATTTTCGTATAAGCCGTCCCTGTCAAACGCACGGCACAACTAGAATAGCTTTTTTGGCCCCGTGTGACTCCATTGATTGCTACCACTCTATCCAGCCCTATTTTCACGGCAGTAGCCGGAGAATTATTATTGTAAGCTAAAAGCAGTGCCTGATGAACGTCATACACCATAAGGGCAAAAGAAGAAATCATTTGATAATCCTGACTGTCATTTTCCAGATACAGATCACTTCCAAAAATCCGTTTCATATCTTCAATCAGGCTGTCGCGAATTTCGTTGTAGCTGGAAATGTGCAATCCAGCCTCATCAATATACGGCGCTTCATAACTCATTCTTTTACCTCCAGTGCGACAGTATCGGTGATCTGACCATAATCAGTATTTATAACTGTTTCCGCCTGATACTGCCGATTTATAATTTTACTTTCAAAACTTTCAATACCTATTACATGCTTTGTAGCAAGGATACGTTCCTGGACTAAAAGATCAATGGTTTTTCGTCCATCTTCATTGCCACGCTGCAGCAGAATAACCTGGAACAACGGAAAACCATCCTCCAGATCTTCCCACCACTCCCCCATAAGTAATTTCAGTCTGGTTTTTACAGCCTGAAGTACAGCTTCTTTTTCGGTGAGATAATTAAGACCTCCTTGTCCAAAAGTATAATCACCGTCTGAGTTCAACTGACGATATCTCATTGCGGGCCTCCTGTCTGTCCATCCGGACAGGTATGGGTATGACCAACCAGATCCACACCGCCAGCCACCAGAGCACCCTGCATAGTACTGTCTCCTGCTACCGTCATAGTTCCTTTCATGACACTGTTTCCGGTTACAGTTAATGTGCCCTGAATTGTTACCCCTTTTTCATCTAATATCATGCTGGAACCGGTTTTTGTATTCAGCAGTCGTAGGCCGTCGCTATCATAATTATTTAACCTCCTTGGCTGGCTCCAAACTCCGAGAATGGCAAAACCGTCGCTCAGATCATGGCGCCGCCGGTCCATCTGATTCTGCACACCGCCGCTCTGCCACCAGGCATCAATACACTGATCAGCAAAAACCACCAGACATTCATCCCCCGGACGAATGGGCAGCGTAATAACATAGTCCCCCGCCCTGGGCAGCACAACAGGCACATCCAAAAGTTCCGGTAACGCAATAAATGTCGGCGTATAATCGCTGCCGG
>CAMFFG010000198.1 GCA_945949655.1 uncultured Peptococcaceae bacterium | reverse complement strand
TTTTAACGCTTCGATAGAGTCAAACTGGCGGGCCAGCACTTTGGCCACATTCTGCCCCACCAGACGGATCCCCAGCGCATAGAGCACCTGGGCCAGTGTGCGGTGCTTGCTTGCTTCCAGACTGTTCAGCAGATTTTCCGCCGACTTGTCGCCCATGCGTTCCAGATTGACCAGCTGCTCCTTGGTCAGATAGTACAGATCGGCTGCGTTGGCGATCAGGCCATGCTGCAACAGCTGGGTGATCACCGCCGGTCCCAGGCCTTCAATGTTCATGGCATCCCGGGAGGCAAAATGGATGATGCCCTCCCGCACCTGCGCCGGACAGGTCATCGGATCGCTGCAGCGCCATACCGCTTCCTCCTCCAGACGGATGGCCGGTGCGCCACAGACCGGGCAGCTGTGGGGAAATGCAAATTCCCGTTCACTGCCGTCCCGCCGTTCCTGCACCACGGATACCACTTCCGGGATCACTTCGCCCGCTTTCTGGATGACCACATAGTCGCCAATGCGAATATCCTTATCGCGAATAAAATCCTCGTTATGCAATGTGGCACGGCTGATGGTACTGCCCGCCAGAAATACCGGTTCCAGATTGGCCACCGGCGTGATGGCCCCGGTGCGGCCCACCTGCACCACAATATCTGTGATGCGGGTCACGCCCTGCTCTGGCGGAAACTTGTAGGCGATGGCCCAGCGGGGATTTTTGGCCCGGTTGCCCAGACGCTGCTGGTCGGCCAGCGAATTGATTTTGACCACCATGCCGTCAATATCAAAGGGCAGATCATGGCGATGCTCGCCCCAGTATACACAATAGTCACAGATGGCGTCGATATCACTGCTGATAAAAGGCTCCATGGTGGTAAACCCAGCCTCTTTCAGTAGATCAATACATTGGGTGTGGGTGGCAGGCTCTGCCCCCTCCACATGCATCAGCGTATAGATAAAGGCCCGCAGATCCCGCTGTGCGGTAACTTTCGGGTCCAGCTGACGAATAGAACCGGCGGCTGCGTTGCGGCAATTGGCAAAAAGGCTCTCGCCGCTTTCCTCCCGCTGGGCATTGAGCCGGGCAAAGGAATCCTTTGGCAGATATACCTCACCTCGCGCCTCCAGTACCGGCAGATCCTTCTGCAGCCGCAGCGGAATATTTTTTACCGTACGCACATTGGCGGTCACATTTTCACCGGTCACCCCGTCACCGCGGGTCACGCCATCCTGCAGTACACCGTTTTCATAATAGAGTGCAATGGAGAGACCGTCAATTTTATATTCCACCACATATTCTATTTCTTCTTGGCCTAAATCGGCACAGACCCTCCGGTGAAACTCCCGCAGATCATCGGTGCCGTAAGCGTTCATTAAACTCAACAGACTGTTGCGGTGGGTGTAGCTGGCAAAGGCTTTTAGCGGTGCACCGCCCACCCGCTGGGATGGCGAATCGGCAGTCACCAGATGAGGATATTCCTGCTCAATAGCCAGCAGTTCCCGCATCAGCTGGTCATACTGGTAATCGGAGATCTCCGGATCATCCAGCACATAATAGCGCCGGTCATGATATGCAATTTCTTTTTTCAGCTGTTCCAGCCGCTGGCTCGCTTCCTGTTCTTCCACAATCACACCTCCTGCTTTGTGCAAAACATGCTATACTTTTATATACTTTAGTCATCGTTCTGTTTCTATGCTTCCACTTTTTTGATTGGCGCATACTTGACAAACAGCTCTTTCATGCCGATATCGGGGAAAATGACCCGGATGGATAACTCCTCACCGCTGCCGGAGATCCCCACGATCACACCGCGGCCCCACTTTTTATGTTCAATGGTATCGTTCAGCTGGTAATCCGTCATTCCGGCAGATGTTTCCGCCGGTTTTGCCGCTGTCTGCTCTGCCCCCAGGGATACGCCGCCGGAAAGGGCACCAGAAGTATGCTTTGGTACAGCACTCTGCCGTTCTGCCGTCCGTCGGCGGGCAGCCTCCTGGTTCATATCCAGCATCAGCTGCGGCGGGATCTCCCGCAAAAACCGGCTGGCCGGATTATAACTGGTACGACCGTACAGCATACGCTCGGCAGCCCGGGTCAAATAGACCTGCTCTTTGGCTCTGGTCAGCGCAACATAGCATAAGCGCCGTTCCTCTTCCATCTCATCGGGATTCAGCGCATGAATAGCCCGGCTGTGGGGAAACACACCTTCCTCCAAGCCGGTCACAAATACCACCGGAAATTCCAGTCCTTTGGCCCCATGCATGGTCATAATAGTCACCGAATCCTCTTCGGCATCCATCTGGTCCAGATCGGTAAACAGCGCTACTTCGGCCAGAAACGCGGTCAAGGTGAGATTTTCGGTATCCTCCCGACTGTCAAAGGCAGTGGTGATGGATAAAAATTCATTTAAGTTTTCTATACGGGATTGGGCTTCCACCGTTTTTTCCGCTTCCAGCGCCTGCAGATAGCCGCTTTCCTCCAGAATGGTCCGGGTCAGCTCTGTCACCGACATGGTCTGGCTCAACAGCCGGAACGTATCCAGCAGGCGGCCAAACTGCGCCATGATCAGCGCATATTTTTTGCCCACCGGACTTTCCTCAGCCCGCAGCATGGCATCGGAGATAGTCAGGTTCTGCTCCCGGGCAAACTGCACCAGTTTCATCCAGCTGGTATCACCTACGCCGCGGCGCGGTGTGGCCAGCGCCCGCTCAGCGCTGATGGTATCTGCCGGATTGGCAATGATGCGCAGATAAGCCATGATATCTTTGATTTCCTTGCGGCCGTAGAATTTCAGTCCGCCAAAAATATGATAGGGAATGGCTTCTTTGATCAGCGTTTCTTCCAGCACACGGAACTGGGCGGTAGCCCGGCACAAAATGGCAAAATCACCGTAATGCCGCCCTTCCTGCACGCCAGAACGGATCTGCTGGGCGATAAACCAGGCTTCCTCCCGCTCTGTATAGCCGGTATAGCAGGCCAGCAGATTGCCTTCTTTTTTTTCGGTCCAGAGCCGTTTATCCTTACGGCCCGCATTGTGGCACACCACACTGTAAGCCGCATCCAGAATACATTGGGTGGAACGGTAGTTTTCCTCCAGCTTTACCACCCGGGCATTGGGATAGTCTTCCTCAAAGCTGAGAATGTTGCGAATATCGGCGCCGCGCCACTGATAGATGGACTGGTCGTCATCGCCCACCACGCACAGATTCTGGTAACGACTGGCCAGTAGCTTTACCAGTACATACTGGGCCATGTTGGTATCCTGATACTCGTCCACCAGAATATAGCGGAACCGTTCCTGATACCGCGCCAGCACATCCGGATTGTCGGTGAACAGCTGCACCGTCAGCATGATCAGGTCGTCAAAATCCAGCGCATTGTTTTTCTGCAGCCGTTCCTGATAAACACGGTATATTTCGGCATGCTGTTCCTCCAGTGGGTCCAGATGAGCGGCAAAATAAGCCTGCTCCGGTGTGCGCAGTTCGTTTTTATGGGCTGAGATCCGCGCTGCCACACCGCGTGGCGGATATTTTTTCTCATCCAGATTCATTTCTTTCAGTATCATTTTGATCAGCGTCTGCTGATCGGCATCATCATAGATGACAAAACTGGTATCATAGC
>CAMFFG010000197.1 GCA_945949655.1 uncultured Peptococcaceae bacterium | reverse complement strand
CTGCCAGCGAGGCACAAATTGCTGTTTTCTTTCTGCCCAGATAATCAGATACGATAGGCGCTCCAAATTCCCCGATAAAACCGCCGGAGCCAAAACCGGCAAAAATGGCACCTGCTGCCACAGCAGTCAGTTCCTTTGCTTCGATCAGATACAGGATGGTATAGGCGGCTACCGTAAAATACCACATCATGGTCAGGCAGGCCAGCACTGTACTCAGAATCACATTTTTATAGGCAAGCAGCTGCCAAAAGCTCTGGGTTTCCTCCTGTTCTGCCGATGTCTGTACATTGCGCGGACTCTTCCGCCCCAGCAGAAAAATCAGAACAGCAGCCAGCAGCACCAGCGCTGCCATCACCACATAACAGCCGCGCCAGCCCGCCGCAGTGGCTCCCAGACGGGTAAAAACGATCGATCCCATTGCCGAGCCAATCAGCGTAAAGCTGGACATAGCCACCCCATAAAACAGCCCCCTGTTTTTGGGATCGCTCTGCTCTGCCAGAAAAGAAAGACTGGAGGATACAATAGAGCCACAGCCAAAACCGGCAATGGCCGTTACCACATACAGCATCAGCACATGGCCGGACAGAGCCAGAGCTGCCAATGCCGCAGCGCCAAGCAGTAAACCAGGCACCATGACCTTTACCTGCCCAATGCGATTGGCCTTAGGCCCGCAATATAAGATAGAGAGAGTCCAGAAAAACGCCAGTGTGGCGGTCAGGTATCCATTGTGCTGGGTTCCCAGCTGAAAATCTACAGAAAAATAAGGAAACAGAAATGACACACAGTTATGCGCCAGTCCGGCAAAGCCCCAGGCCAGCACCATTAAAAACAATGCCCGCCACTGATATGGATAAGATTTCATACACACACCTCATTCAGATTGATACAAATTTTTTGATTTATCCATTTAAACTATTCAAACCATTCAAGAAAAGGGCCACCGGGGAATACACCCTCAGCAGCCCGAAAATTCTTTCGCTTCTTACAGTACTTCTTGCATTGCTTCTTATCTTGCTTTTTACATTCTCTTATTTATATGCGATACTGTCAACCCTGATTTTAGAATAAGCCAACCAGATCCCAGTAACCCGCAACCAGAAGCATTAAGCCAAAAGAGAGTACCATACGCACAGCAAACATTTTAATAGTGGATTTGGTTTCCATGTAGCCCAGGCCAAAGAAGAACAGAACCATTGCAACTTCATACGGGAACAGATACATTTCCAGCCCCATCTGGAAGCTCATCATTGCACTGACCGGATCCAGACCGGCGCCATAGCACATATTGCCGATCATAATTTCAAAAGCAGACTGCGCACCCAGCGGCGTCATCAGGAAGTTCACAATCACGCCAAAGGTATAACCCAGCATTACTCTGCCGTAATTGCCCACACCTGTTAAAATCGGCAGCAGTTTTTCCTCTGCCAGAGCGCCAAACCCGGAAGGACCGGCACTTAAACCTACGGCCAGTGCACCTGTTACAAAAAAATGATCCAGATATTCAACTTATTCAGCTTTTCGGCAGTCATCAGATTGATACCAGGTACAAAGAACAGCGACACCAGCACTACCATCACATGGGCAGCATTTAAGCCTGTCTTTGTTTCCAGCATAAAGTTTAACAGAATCAGAACTACGATAACCAGCGCTTTGATTTCATCCTTGCTCATTTTACCCATCGCCTGATATTCCGTCCGGATATGATCTGAGATATCTGGCAGCATATCACGATTTGGCCGTATAAACATAAAATACGGTGTCAGGATGGACATGGCCAGCCAGCCAAAGCCCGGCAGCCACATCAGTTTCAGCCAGCGGAAAAAGTCTACGGTTACTTCGCCGTTGGTCACCTGTGAGAATAAAGATGTGATAAAGATCATAGCATCATCGCCAGACATATACAGGTGACAGGAGGACAGCGACGCAAACAGAATCATAGCCATGATACCGGTAGCGATCTTGCTTTTCGGTTTCACACCCCAGGTTTTACAGATAGCCATGCCGATAGGCCCTAAAATCAGCAGCTTGGCCCAGGTGCTGGATACCAGCAGCGGCAGAAACACCCCGATGGCAAAGCAGCCCAGCAGCAGACCTTTTCCGGAACATCCGGTAATCAGCAGAATCTTGTAAGCGATTCGTTTTACCAGACCAGTATTGGCCATCACTTCACCCATAATGATACCGGCCAGTACCAGCCATGGCAGGATCATGGACCAGGGCGCAAAGGCCACATCCGGTGAGGCTACTCCAGCAATGCAGAACAGAATCGGAATCAACAGCCCGGTAATCGGTTCCGGAATCACCTGCAGCGCCCAGAACAGGATCCCACCCAGCGAGATAGCCAGATAAGACCGCAGAATCATATCAAAGGGTGTAAAACAGAGGATCGTCAGCGGAACGCCCAGCGCAACCACCCATTTTAAAACTTCAATGCCTTTTTTATTTGTTGCAGATACAGAACTTGCCATTTCTTTCTCCCCCTCTTCCCCTTACCGCACTTTATCGCGGAAATTCAGGATCACTTCGCCATTTTTCTGTTCAATGGTCTGGAATTTATTATCCAGAAGCGGGTTGGTATAGGTGTAGTCACTGCGATGATGATAAGCCCCTCTGGACTCTTTCCGGTTTTCTGATGTGATAGCGATGGCCTCGGCCAGATCCAGCAGATCCAGCACTTCCAGGCAGCGCATCAGTTCATGGGCGTTTTCTGCTTTCAGCTGTTCTTTACAGTAGCGTTTCAAATCGCCCAGATATTTTAAGCCTGATTTTAACAAAGTTTTGGAGCGTACTTTCACCCCTACGTAATCTTTCATGATCTGTTGCAGCATGGAATTGGCTTCTTTCCAGTGGGCGCCGTTTTTCCGTTCCAGCATGCTGCTGTATAACTCCATAGACTGGGCGATCAGCGGATGGTCGCTCACATCTTCAAAGTCTACCGTCTTGGCATAGGCAGCTGCGTTCTCAGCGGAAATCATGCCAAACACTGCCGCGCTGGTAATATCGCCCCGCACATTGCCCAGTACATCACCAGCAGCATATAACCCCTGCAGGCTGGTCTGCCCGGTCAGCTGAATATCCAGACCGCGACCGCAAAGCGCATAATCGTAAGTGCCAAACTCGATCATACTCTTGTTCAGATCAATGTGATACTGTTCCAGGTAATCAACAATGGAGCTGTCGCCTTCGCTGTAGAACGATTTCATCATAAACTCGGTATCTTCCGGCGCATTTTCTGCACAGTTCATAAATACTGGTCCAGAGCCGTTTTCCATTTTTTCCTGGAACACGCCCTGCCAGATATCCGATGTGGCATCGCCCAGTTCTTTGGTTGGTTTGTTCACAAATGGACCTACCGGACGGCCATAGTAATCTACCAATACCCCAATCCAGGTAGCTTTCCCGCAGCGGGCAAAATATTTTGGGCCGGCATGCAGATAAGGCATATCGATATTCACTAGACGGGCTCCTGCGCGATATGCCATAGCATGTCCACTGCCAGTGGTGGCAGGACAGTCGGCCTGGTTGAACAGATAAGCCGGGTTGGTGCTTGGATACATACGGCTGGCGTTGCCGGTGGACATAATCACAGCTTTAGCCTGGAAGATTACCACTTCCGG
>CAMFFG010000196.1 GCA_945949655.1 uncultured Peptococcaceae bacterium | reverse complement strand
GCGCTTTGTTTATCGCACTTATTCTGTTTTTGGCTTTTCTATTGTATCCGGCCAGAAAAAATGCGCCGAAAAACACCAACAAAGTTCCCTGGTATGATCTGATGCTGGCTGTGGCCAGTTCGGCATCGTTCCTTTACATGGCGGTCAACTACAAACAGCTGGTCAGCCAGGCCGGTTCCTACACACAGATCGATATGGCCGTTGCCATCATTGCGATCATTCTGCTGATGGAAGCCTGCCGCCGCGTGGTGGGACTGCCCATTCTGATTGTGGTCAGCGGCTTTATCGCCTACGCTTATTTGGGCAATCACATCCCCGGCTATTTTGGGCATCGCGGTTTTACCATCCAGCGAATTGCCACCCATCTGTATTTCACCACAGAAGGGGTCATCGGTACGCCGCTGGCGGTGTGTTCCACATTTATTTTCCTGTTTATTCTGTTCGGCGCATTTCTGGAACGCACCGGTATCGGGCAGTTCTTTATTGATATCGCCAACAGTCTGGCCGGCAAAGCAACCGGCGGTCCGGCCAAGGTTGCTGTTATCGCCAGCGCTCTGCAGGGTACCATCACCGGCAGCTCTGTAGCCAACACGGTAAGCTCCGGCAGCTTTACCATTCCGATGATGAAAAAAATGGGCTATCGGCCTGAGTTTGCCGCCGCAGTAGAAGCGGCAGCCTCCACCGGCGGACAGATCATGCCGCCCATTATGGGTGCTGCGGCTTTCCTGATGTCGGAAATGACCGGTATCCCTTATTCCAATATTATCATTGCAGCCATTATTCCGGCTTTCCTGTACTTCACCGGCATTATGATCATGGTGCATCTGGAAGCACAGCGTTACGGGCTGAAAGGTCTGCCGCCGGAAGAGATCCCCAACTTCTTTAAACTGATGCTGGGTTACTGGTATCTGCTGATTCCACTGGTGGTGCTGGTTACCATGATGATGACCGGTTACACCCCGGCCCGCGCTGCATTGGTGGCTATCGTTCTGGCCGTTGTGGTCAGCATGTTCCGCAAAGAGACCCGCATGAATTTCCACACCTTCCTGGGTGCGCTGGAAGCCGGCGCCCGCAATATCATCGGTGTAGGCGTGGCCTGTGCTGTGGCCGGTATGATCGTTGGTACTGTTACCCTGACCGGTATCGGGCTGAAGCTGGCTAACGGGCTGTTATCGCTCTCCGGCGGCAATATTCTGCTGGCCCTGTTCTTTACCATGATCGCCTCCATCGTGCTGGGCATGGGTGTTCCGACAACAGCCAACTATGTGATCATGGCTACTATTACAGCGCCGATCGTTTTACAGCTGGGTGTAGATTTACTGCCAGCTCACATGTTTGTATTCTACTTTGGTATCGTGGCTGATATCACGCCGCCGGTGGCACTGGCTGCCTATGCAGGATCAGCCATTGCCCGCAGCAATCCGCTGAAAACAGGGGTACAAGCCACTAAACTGGCCATAGCGGCCTTCATCATCCCTTATATCTTTGCGCTGAATCCTTCGCTGTTGCTGCTGGGTTCGGAACCACTGGATATTGTGGTGGTTACCATCACCGCACTGCTGGGCATGACTGGCGTGGCCGCCGCCACCGAAGGTTATCTGTTTACCAGAATGAATCCTATCGTGCGGATCATCTCACTGGTCGGTGGTCTGATGCTGATCGTTCACCGTAGTGTTACCGATGCCGGCGGTCTGGCGCTGGTACTGGTTGCCGCTGCCATTCAGAAAATCAGCAGCAGAAAACATACAGGCTCCGCGATCTGAATTTGATATGTATAAAACTGCCGCAGACAATCCTCCGCGGCAGTTTTTTTATACCATCGAACACAACAGATGACCCGGTTTTCCTGCAGGATTGAATTTCCCTGTGCCTTTCTGGCAGACGGATCTGCTGAACTGGCTGCCATTTTGTAAAAATTTTTGTCAATAACAAAAAATATTCGTTTTTTTCGTTGCATCACAAAATGTTTAGCGATATAATAATTAAATTACAAACCGAAAAATAAATAGAAAAGGAGATTTGACAGTGGCATACTATTTTAACGAACCATCCCATACTTTTGGGGAATATCTCTTAGTTCCAGGATATTCTTCTTCTGAATGCATTCCTTCCCGCGTTTCCCTGAAGACCCCTCTGGTGAAATTCAAAAAAGGGGAAGAACCGGCTATTTCCATGAACATTCCTATGGTGTCCGCTATCATGCAGTCTGTATCTGACGACCGCATGGCCATTGCACTGGCCAAAGAAGGCGGCGTATCTTTCATTTACGGCTCCCAGTCTATCGAAAGCGAAGCTGCTATGGTAAGCCGCGTAAAAAATTACAAAGCCGGCTTTGTTGTCAGCGACTCCAACATCCGGCCAGACGACACACTGGCTGACGTGCTGGCGCTGAAAGAGAAAAACGGGCACTCCACCATGGCTGTCACAGAAGACGGTACCAGCAACGGAAAATTATTGGGTATCGTGACCAGCCGTGATTATCGGGTGAGCCGGATGTCTCCAGATACAAAAGTGTCTGCGTTCATGACACCATTTGACCGCCTGATCTGTGGTAACGAAAACACCACACTGAAAGAAGCAAACGATATTATCTGGGAACACAAGCTGAATTCCCTGCCGCTGGTGGACCAGGATCAGCATTTGCTGTATCTGGTATTCCGCAAAGACTATGACTCCCGCAAGGAAAATCCGCTGGAATTGCTGGATGAAAATAAAAGTTATGTGGTAGGCGCCGGTGTGAACACCCGCGACTACGAACAGCGCATTCCTGCTCTGGTGGAAGCCGGCGCAGATGTACTGTGCATCGATTCCTCGGAAGGCTTCTCCGAATGGCAGAGCCGCACCATCCAGTGGGTACGGGAAAAATACGGCGATACCGTAAAAATCGGCGCAGGCAATGTGGTTGACCGGGAAGGCTTCCTGTTCCTGGCACAGGCTGGCGCAGACTTTATCAAAGTCGGCATCGGCGGCGGTTCTATCTGTATCACCCGTGAAACCAAAGGCATCGGCCGTGGACAGGCTACTGCTGTCATTGAAGTGGCCAAAGCCCGCGATGAATACTACGAAGCAACCGGTATCTATATTCCCATCTGCTCCGATGGCGGTATTGTACACGACTATCATATCACCTTAGCGCTGGCTATGGGTGCAGACGCCGTGGCCATTGCCAGTGCGGCCTTGATTGCCGCCGCATGTCAGCAGTATCGTATCTGCGGCACGGGAAACTGCCCGGTGGGAATCGCCACACAGAATCCGGAGCTTCGCGCCCGTCTGGATGTGGATAAGGCTGCGCAGCGGGTAGCAAACTTCCTGAACGTCTCCCTGAAAGAATTAAAAACCTTTGCGCGGGTTACCGGGCACACCTCTGTCCATGATCTGAGCGTAACGGATCTCGTGACGCTGGATAGAGATATAGCAGCATACACAGATATACCGTTTGCCGGCGCTTCCCCTGCCGCAGCCGGAGAAAGCACTCCCACGAAAACCAAAGAAGCAGGAAAGAAAATGAAATTCGTATGCAAAATCTGCGGCTATGTCTATGAAGGCGAGACCGCGCCGGAACAGTGTCCTCAGTGCAAACAGCACGGTGTCATGGAGCCGGTGCCCGTTAAATAGAACCCCTATGCCT
>CAMFFG010000195.1 GCA_945949655.1 uncultured Peptococcaceae bacterium | reverse complement strand
CCACCGGATGCTTGGCAAACAGCCCCAGCGCCGCAAAATCTTTTACCGAGTAGCCCAGCGCCGTGGCAAAGGTGGAGATAAAGGAACCGCAGCCGGAAGAGCAGGCTTCGTTTAAGAAAATGGTATCAATGACTTTATTGCGAATTTTAAAGCATTTCATATCCTGGCCGCCGATATCGATGATAAAGTCCACATCGGGCATCATTTTCTGGGCGGCTGTTAAATGGGCCACCGTTTCTACCAGACCGTCATCCAGCGAGAATGCGTTTTTCACCAGTTCTTCCCCGTAGCCGGTGGCCGCGCTGCCTACGATCCGCAGCTGCGGATTGATGCGATAAATTTCCTGCATGGTCTCCCGCACCAGCTCTACCGGCTTGCCGTTGCTCAGCATATAATTGCTGTATAAGATCTCATCCTCTTCCCCGACTACCACCAGCTTAACGGTAGTAGAGCCGGCATCGATGCCGATGGTTACCGTACCGGTGTAGCCTTCCAGCTTGCCCTCCGGAATCACCGCACTGGCATGGCGTTGCCGAAACTGCTGATATTCGGCCTCGTCGGCAAACAGTGGCGGCAATCCGCTGTTGTATTGTTTCAGATCACCAGCCTGCAGCATGCGCTCTGACAGCTGCACAAAATCCACAGGCTGTTCACTGGCCGAATACAGCGCTGCACCGTAGGCCACATAATATTGCGCGTTCTCCGGAAAAATACCGGTGTTGCTATCCAGATGCAGCACATCCACAAAGCTCTTCTGCAGCCCTTTTAAGAAGGTCAGCGGGCCTCCTAAGAACATCATTTTGCCTTTCAGTTCCCGCCCCTGGGCCAGACCGCCGATGGTCTGGTTGACCACTGCATGAAAAATACTGGCTGCCACGTCTTCCTTGCGGGCGCCCTGATTTAACAGCGGCTGCACATCGGTTTTGGCAAACACACCGCAGCGGGACGCAATGGGATAGATCCGTTCCGCCTGCAGTGCCAGTTTATCCATTTCCTCCACAGACACATCCAGCAGCACAGCCATCTGGTCAATAAACGCGCCGGTCCCGCCGGCACAGGTACCGTTCATGCGCACCTCAACGCCGTTGGTCAGAAACAAGATTTTCGCATCCTCGCCGCCCAGCTCGATGACAACATCAATGGTTTCCGGGTATTGTTCCACGGCGATCTGGGTCGCCACGACCTCCTGCACAAAGGGGATCTCAAACCGGTCGGCCACCCCCAGAGAAGCAGAGCCGGTCAAAGCCAGATAAGCCTTCTCCCCGTGCAGAATCTCCTCCCCGATCATCTGCACAAGTTCATTTACCTTTTCTTTGATCATCGCCCGATGCCGGTGATAGGATTTGTACACAATATTATGCTGTTCATCCAGCACCACACACTTAATGGTAGTGGAGCCTACATCAATTCCTACCTTATACATACTTGCACCTCAATCATAGATTTCAGACTATTCTTATGACTATATCTATACAATTATACTCAAATTATTTTTTAAACTCAAGCTACAAATCTGTTTTTTTGTCGTAAAAGGCAGTAAATGATTGTCAGCGCCTGCACCCAAATCGAAACAGTTTTTTTACACCAGACATATATTACCCTGCCCCCGAAAGCAGCTCTCCCGTGAAGTGCCGAACCCATCCCTGTTTCAGTTGCCTTGTGCCCCTGCCGTTATGTTAAGATATTGTTAAGATACGATTTTTCTGCATTTCATAAAAATTTTTAATCATCTGTTTTGTGGCTGACAATACCATTTTCCCGGACAAAACGACCCCGGACAAGCATAAGGCAGCCTGCCCGGGGTCGGATCTCAATCAGAGTTCAATCAGATCTCAATTTACTTATATAATCAGTTACACACGCATGGAAGCGTCAAATTTCTGCTGCAGGGTACCGAAAATCCTGTCGTACTCTGCACTAACTTCTTCTACTGTCAGAGTGCGGTCTGCCTGGAAGGTCAGCGCAAAGGCAATGCTCTTATAGCCTTCGGCGATCTGGCCGCCCTGGTATACGTCAAAGATCTTCACATCGCTGAGCAGTTCGCAGCCTGTTTCCCAGATGGCTTTTTCCAGATCAGAAGCAGCCACTGCTTCCGATACTACAACGGCCATGTCACGGGTGGAAGCCGGGAATTTTGGCAGCGATTTCACCTGAATGGCACCGGTGCCCACTGCGATCAGTACATCCACATCAATTTCTGCCACATAAATGCGGTCTTCCAGGCCATAATGGTCGGCAATGGCCGGATGCACTTCGCCAAACACGCCGGCTTTCTGCCCGCTCAGATACAGGTAGGCAGCGCGGCCCGGATGATAGATGCTGTTGTCTTTGCATGGTACATAGGCGGCATCGCTGATCTTCAGTTCGGCCAGCAGTTCTTCCACAATGCCTTTCAGATAATAGAAATCATATTCCACACCACTCTGTTTCCAGGTCTGTGCTGTTTTCCCTTTTAAAGCGATCCCCAGGGTCCATTTTTCATGGGCCAGTGTGTCGGGGCGCAGCTCGCCTTCCAGCAGGAAGATCTTGCCCAGTTCAAAAATAGCAATGTCTTCATTGCGGCGATTGTGATTGAACAGAATGGTATTCAGCAGTCCCGGTACAATGCTGGTGCGCATATGGCCCTGTTCTTCCGACAACGGATTGAGAATAGGGATACTGTTGCGGCGAATGTCATCCTGCGGATAGTTCAGCTTTTCGTCATTATTTTTATTGATAAAGCTGTAGTTCATCACTTCGCACAAGCCCAGACCGGCCAGCTTGCTGACTACGGTATCCCGGATCTTCTGCGCCGGTGTCAGCACACCGCGGCTGGAAGCGCCATAAGGCAGCGTCTGCGGAATGGCATCGTAGCCATAGATGCGCGCTACTTCTTCCACCAGATCTTCCGGAATAGAGCAGTCCGGACGATAGCCAGGCACTTCCACGGTGATGGCAGCGCCGGTATCTTTTAAAATGTGGAAATTGAGGCTTTCCAGAATTTCTTTAATTCTGGCATCGGAGATATCGGTCCCCAAAAGCGCATTTACCTTTTCCAGCTGCAGATCAATGGTGACAGCTTCATGTCTGGTCGGATAATTGTCAATGGCTCCGCCCACCACAACACCGCCGCCTGTGAGCTGCATCAGCTGGGCAGCCCGTTCGGCAGCAGTCAGCACTGTTTCCATATTGATGCCTTTTTCAAAGCGAATGGATGCTTCCGAGCGCAGGCCCAGTTTGGTGGAGGTGCGGCGCACCGAAGTTGGCTGGAAATAAGCAGCTTCAATAAACACATCGGTGGTGTTATCGGTCACTTCTGTGTTTTCGCCGCCCATAACGCCAGCGACTGCTACAGCGCGGGCGCCATCACAGATCAGCAGCATTTCATCATTGAGCTGACGGGTCTGGCTATCCAGCGTCACGATTTTTTCATCGGCAGCTGCTTTGCGCACCTGGATACGGTGGTCTGCCAGTTCATGATAATCAAAAGCATGCAGCGGCTGGCCATATTCCATCATCACATAGTTGGTCACGTCCACAATATTGTTGATGGGGCGCATACCGGCGCACTGCAGGCGGTGCTGCATCCAGAACGGAGACGGCTGAATCTTCACGCCGCGGATCATTTTGCCGGCATAACGGTGACACAGCGCCGGAGCGGCGATCTCT
>CAMFFG010000194.1 GCA_945949655.1 uncultured Peptococcaceae bacterium | reverse complement strand
AGGTGGTCACCGTTTTGATGTGTACGGTGCTCCCGCCCAAGCTGTTATTGCTAGACGAACACACCGCCGCGCTGGACCCGGCCACCTCGGAAAAAATCATGGGCATCACCAAAGAAATTGTGGCAAAGCATCACCTGACCACCATGATGATCACCCATAATCTGAATGCCGCTTTGCAGACCGGAAACCGCACCATCATGATGGATGCCGGACGGCTGATTTTAGATATCAGCGGCGCTGAGCGGGACAATATGTCGCTGAACGACCTGCTGGCCCTCTACTCCAGCAAGAGCAACAAAGCCTTCGACAACGACCGCATGCTGCTGACATAACGCACCACAGGATCCGATAGGGCTGTTGTTTCACGGGAATTTATTTGTGAAACAGCAGCCTTATTTTTGTATCGTTTTCCATTCCGCCCGGTTTCCATTAACAAAACTAATTTGCCCTTTTTTCTACAACCTGTTACAATTTTAACCACACCATTTTAAGCACACCATTTTCACCACACTATTTTTGCAGGAAAGGACATGACAGCATGACACAACAAAAACGACAGACCATCGGGCGAGCCTTTCAGGCCGCCTTTCCATACACCATTCCCATTTTGGCCGGATTTCTGTTTTTGGGCATCACTTACGGCATCTATATGCGGGTGTCGGGCTTCAGCTTCTGGTATCCCATGGTGATGAGCCTGACCATTTTTGCCGGCTCCGTGGAATTTGTGGCGGTCAATCTGCTGCTGGGCGCGTTCAATCCGCTGCAGGCACTGGCCCTGACGCTGATGATCAACGCCCGCCATCTGTTCTACGGCATCTCGATGTTAGACAAATACAAACATACCGGCTGGAAAAAGTTTTACCTGATCTTTGGCATGTGCGATGAGAGCTTTTCCATCAATTACACCGCCAACATCCCCGTCGATGTGGACAAGAGCTGGTTTATGTTTTTTGTGACACTGCTCAACCACTGCTACTGGGTGGTAGGTGCCACCCTGGGCGGCCTGTTTGGCGCTATGATTCCATTCAACACAGAAGGACTGGACTTTGTGCTGCCGGCCATGTTTGTAGTCATTTTTCTGGACCAGTGGCTGAAGGAAACCAATCACACCAGCGGCATTCTGGGACTGGCTTTGTCGCTTTTGTGCCTGCTGACCTTTGGCCCCAGCGACTTTATCATTCCATCCATGCTGGCGATTTTAGCCGTATTGACGCTGCTGCGCAAACCATTAGAGAAAGGCGGTGACCCGCAATGACCATGACACTCACCCAACAGATCATCACCATCGCCATGGTGGTGCTGGGCACCATGACCACCCGCTTTCTGCCCTTTTTATTTTTTCCCGCCGGCAAAGAGACCCCAGCCTTTGTGCAGTACCTGGGCCGGGTCTTGCCCGCCGCCGTGTTTGGCCTGCTGGTAGTCTACAGCTTAAAGGATGTCAGCCTGCTCACCGGCAGTCACGGCATCCCCGAAGCCATGGCCATCGCACTGGTCATCGCCCTGCACTGCTGGAAGCGGCAGATGCTGCTCTCCATCGCCGGCGGCACCATCTGCTATATGCTACTGGTTCAGTTGGTATTTTAACGCACATAACCAATCGAGTAGGAGGCTAACCATTAGTTGGCCAGCCTCCCTCTCACCTTCCAACAGACCTTTTTCTTTTCATGTTGCTGGTGGTGTTGATGTTTTTTTCGGCTATCTGTTCCTCGATCAGAACTTCTCCATATTTTTTCTGTTCCGCAATATTCTTCTGGAGACAGCATCCTGTTTCTGATGTTTTGTGCTTTTCTTTCTCTCGCTTTCAGTACCCTTCATTGACTCTCAACTCCTATTGTTCAGTCCTTCCTGAGAATTTCTGTTCGTCATACCAGAGATTTGCTATACCCTTCTTTCAGATTTCCACCTCGCGATGGACACCCTTGGGTTTCACTATTGCCTTCTCGCTACCTAGCGGCTTCGGGACTTTCACCCTTTTTTAGACTGCGCTCATGCTGGGCGCACCATACAAAAAGACCGCTGCATGGCTTGCGCGGTCTTTGTTGTATCTCATTTGTTCTTATGCGGCTTCTTTTGCCATCTCTGTCAGATCGATCACCATCTGGCCAGCGGCAGGTGCCGTCTGTGGTTTTTCCGCAGTGGCGCTGTATGTCATATCGCCACGCAGATTCATGGTCAGAACGCCTTCCATGTTCATGGTCATGCTCATGGTTGCTTTGTTACCGGTCTGTTCTGCCTTTACGGTCATGATCGGTGCGGTGCCCATGTACATACTCATGGCTTCCTGATAACCGGTCACTTTATTGCCATCGGTTTTCAGCGTAATGCTGGTGGCCATAGCCATGCCTTCTACTTCCTGTTTCATGGTGGACACATAGTTATTGCCCGATTTCTGGAAGTTTTTATCCTGATACTGTTTTACCGTCTGTACCAGCGTTGCACAGGCTACAGCGTCGTTCACCGGCAGGGTGTCGATCACGGTCATCATGTAGGCTTCGTAGCTGCCGCCGGCTGCGCTTTCCATCAGAGCCTGCAGGTCCATACCGCTGCCTTCCAGCAGAGCATTCAGGTCCATCACATACCAGGCGTCGCCGTCCATACCGGCCAGCCCGAACAGAGCGGACTGCAGATACACTTTGCCGCTTTCCAGATTGGCAATGATCTGCATGTCAAAATTTTTGATCTGGTCCATCACGGTCTTATCTTCCTCGGTCAGGTCACCGGCTTTTTCCAGCGCTGCCTGCAGTTCGGTCAGATCCAGGGCAACGGCCATTTTCATGCTGGCTGCTTCTTTGGTGGTAACGCCATCCAGCGTCATGGTGCCTTCCACCGGGATCATAACAGCGTCGGCGCCGCTGCCGTCGGCAACCTGCATATCAAAGCTGATGTTGCCTTTTACCGCCATGGGCTCTTTGTTAAAGTTTTCACTGTAAGCCATGTATTTTTCCATCAGGGTATACTGGCCTTTTACCTCTGCTTTCAGCGCCGCTTTATCTACCATAACAACTGTCTGGTTTGTTCCGTCCCAGCCAACGGTAGCGCCCAGAGACTGCGCCGCAAACCGTACCGGCACATAGGTGCGGCCATCGCGCACAAAGGAAGCCGCATCGGTGGTAACGGCTTTGCCATCTACGGTAATGTCCGTATTGCCGATCACAAACTGTACTTTGGTATCGCCTTTTTGGGCCGTAATGGTGCTGCTGGCCTGGTCGTAGTCTACGGTAGCACCCAGAGCTTCAAACACCGCACGAAACGGCACATACACGCGGCCGTCTTCGTTGACCGGGGTGGCATCGGTAAACTGCAACGCAGTTCCGTCCAGCTGCACACCGATGTCGCCATCGGCGGCAAAGGCTGCCGCTGGCAGCAGCAGACAAACCAGCAAAGCCAGCAGCAAGGTTACTTTCATTTTTTTCATATTGAACGCCTCCTAACATAATGGAGCAGTTGCTCCGCTTGCTCCTCTTTCTTTATCATAGCAGACTTGCCACGCTGTGTCTATTCTTTTTACATAAACGGTACGAAAATCTTCAACAACGGTATTAACCCAAAACAAAAAAGCAGACTCCGAAGAATCTGCTTTATACTGGAGCGGAAGACGAGATTCGAACTCGCGACCCTCGCCTTGGCAAGGCGATGCTCTACCACTGAGCCACTTCCGC
>CAMFFG010000193.1 GCA_945949655.1 uncultured Peptococcaceae bacterium | reverse complement strand
AAAAATCTGACCTGTTTTGCGGTGGAGGTTTCCGAGGAGCGGGAACTGTTCAGCCGCTATCTGATGAGCTATCTGCTGATGATTTTAGGGCTCTTGTATCTAAAGGCGGTTACTACTCTAGGGGCTGCCTTTTATCCTGGCTATGTGGAAAATCCGCTGCTGCGGGAAACCTTTCTTCTGGCTATGCTGTGTAATCTGGTGTTTATCAGCGTGATTGTGCCTTTAACCTATGCGCTGAATCTGGTGCAGCGTTTTATGGTAGCTTCTATCCTGTGTATCGCAGAAATTGGCTTTATGGTATTTGCAAAACAGATGCTGACCTTACTGCAGGGCAGTTTTGCGCTGACCGGTCAGTGGTGCTTATATCTCCTGATGGTTATGATTCCATTCAATGCATTACTCTTTGTAAAACTGAATGGCAGACTGCAGAAGCAATATAGAGAACAGACGATAGAGGCTGGGGTATGATAATCGTGGCATAAAAATGATGGAAACCATTTGTGAATGCAGGTAACATAGAGATTCTTTTTGCGCTTTTCGGACAGAGCGGACACAAATAAAAGATAATTTACAGCGTTGTACATATCTTTTCTCTTTTTTGCGCACACTATCGGAAAATTGTGCGGAAGGATGATGTGCAATGCTGGATGCGGGAATTGTATTTCTGCAAACACTGGTCTCCTTTGTTGTGTTACTGTTTCTGACGCGGCTTTTGGGGAAGCAGCAGTGGTCACAGCTGACTTTTTATGGGTATCTGAACGGGATCACATTTGGCTCAATCGCAGCCAACGTGGCCACGGATGACCTGGCCAACGCGCCGGATCATCTGATCGGGCTGGTGTCTTATGGACTTCTGACACTGGCAGTGTCGCGTATGGCATTGAAAAACCGGAAGTTCCGCAAAATGGTGGCTGGGGAACCGGTTGTTGTGATTCAGGATGGTAATATTCTGGAGGATAATCTGCGCGAGATGAATATGAATCTGGATGAACTGACCATGCTGTTGCGGGCAGAAAATATTTTTGATTATAAAGAACTGGAGCTGGCGATCATAGAACAGTCTGGCGCGCTGAGTGTACTGAAAAAACCGGCTTATCAGGGCGTGACGCGCAAGGATCTGCAGATCAAGGAAAAATCAAAGGGGCTGGCGGTAGAAGTTATTATTGATGGGCAGATCATCTACGAGAATCTGCGTGCCATGGATCTGGATGGCAGATGGCTGGTGGAACAGCTGCGGCAGCGCAAAATTGCCAATGCATCGCAAGTGTGTCTGGCTACGGTGAACAAACAGCAAAAATTGCAGATCGATCTGTTTGACGATGTTATTCCGGGCCAGATGGATCTGTCGGAAGAAGATACCCCGAAATTGTCTCTGGATGGAATCCAGCTGCGGTCAAAAGATGCGCCCAGCAAAAATCTGCCCTGAATAACGCGCTCTTTTCTGCATATACATGAAAGATAAAAGATTGTTTTGCAGAGAAGGGGGATTTCTATGCCGGATGAGAAACATACAATTTCACAGGCAATGGGACGTTTGCTGGCTCTGCCAAAAGATGTGGTGCTGCATCTTCCACGGATCACGTTGCTGGGCAATGTACAATGCTGTGTGGAAAATCACCAGGGCATTCTGCAGTATACGCCACAGCTGGTGGGACTGCAGGCCGGTCAGTATCGGATTTATATTGAAGGTGCAGAGCTGGTGATCACCTCCCTGACTGCTGAGGTGATTTATGTGGAAGGCCGGATCGGGCAGGTGCGCTATGAAATTTGAGCAGTTTCTGGGTGGAATGGTAAAGCTGAAGCTGCCTGCCGCCTGTACAGAAATGCTGCTGCAGCAGTTGTCAGAAGCCGGGGTACACTTGTATCAGATCAGACGGGAAGCGGAGGTACTGACTTTCCGGATCGCATTGGATGATTTTTATCTGGTACAGCATTTGCTGCGGGAACGGCGTTGTCCTTTTCATGTGGAGCAGAGACAGGGACTTCCTTTTCTGATCCATCGGATGAAACGGCGCAAAGGTTTATGGATGGGCTGCCTGTTCGCTCTGGCGACGGTTTATCTGCTGCTTTCGCTGATCTGGTGTTATGAGGTGAATGGGAATGAACAGTACAGCGATGCGCATATGATTGCACTGGTGCAGGAATATGGCATGCTGCCCGGTGCCCGTAGAGATAACTTCGATTATGATGCACTGGAAAGGCAGATGGTGCAGGATCATCCGGAATTTACCTGGATTCAGTTGCAGCCTAATGGGACAACGCTGACCATTACAGTAAAGGAACGTTTGCCGGAGCAGATAGAGCAGCAGAAACAGGGCAGTCTGGTGGCCAGCGCAGATGGCAGGATCACAGAAATGCTGGTGTTTCGGGGGACGCCGCTTGTAAAACGGGGCGACTGGGTAAAAAAAGGGCAGGTACTGGTTGGCGGCTGGGATTATACGGACCGGCAACGCAATGCCAATGGCACATTTGAACCTGCAGGAGAACCCTTTGCGGTGAAAGCACAGGCGGTGATTTATGGGGAGCAGGAACGACGGGAGATCGGTATCTGCGCTCTGCATGAACAGGTATTGCAGACCACAGGTCAGCAGCAGAAGCAGGTGATACTGGCCTGGGGCGGTCATGTATTGCGGCTTTGGGGACCGAAAGAATCACCTTACACGTATTATTGCCAGGAAACAACGGAGCGCAGTTTGCTGCAGTGGCAGCAGTTTCGTCTGCCAGTTTTTTTGAAAACAACCTTATTTATTGAAAAAGAAGTACGGGAGAATACCTACACAGAGGAAGAAGCTTATGTATTAGCGGTGGAGCGGGCCCGTAAGCGATTGCAGCTGCAGATGCCGACCGGCAGCCGTTTTATGCGGGAAAGCACGGGTGTCTATCGTCCAGAACAGCAGAATGTGGTGCAGGCAGAGGTGGTCTGGGTGGTGGAAACCAATATGACAGCAGGCGCACAGACCAAGCTGCCGCAGGCTCAGATGGGCGGGCAGGATGGTGAAATACAACAGGAACAGGCGACGGGAACGCAGTGATCCGGTCGTTTTTCCTGTTGTATAAATATTTTTGCAGGATTTGTAATGGGGATTTATGAAAAAAGATGGTTTCAGCACAGAATTTATAGTATAATAAATAAATTAAAATGGTTTGTTTTATCATAAAGGGAGGCAGATATGTTTGCATCAGTTTGAAGACAGGATTATATTGCACGATATCGGACAGGCTCAGCAGATCGGGGGCCTTGCCGATGAAAATATCAGACGCATTGAGAAAGCCACAGGTGCCTGCATTGTCGCCCGCGGGCAGGAACTTCTGCTGGGCGGTTCAAAAGGCAGCGTGGCTGCGGCCCGCGCGGTGCTGGAATATCTGATACAGTTGTCCGGGAAAAAGGAGCTGACTCCCGGAGATTTGCAGTATGCCCTGACGCTGGGCGGCAATGCGGAATCGGATAAAATTGCTGACTGCCTGGGCGAAGTGATCCATACTACCCATCGAGGCAAACAGATCCGGGCCAAAACGATGGGGCAGTACCATTATGTAAAAGCCATTGAAAAGAAAGATATTACCTTCGGGATTGGGCCGGCTGGTACCGGGAAAACCTATCTGGCCGTTGTGATGGCGCTGAAAGCGCTGAAAAACAAGCAGGTGGAGCGGATCGTTCTCACC
>CAMFFG010000192.1 GCA_945949655.1 uncultured Peptococcaceae bacterium | reverse complement strand
GCCGGTGTTGGCCGGGATCTCCGGTTCTACTAAAACAATATGTAACATAAAGCATAGCCTCTTTTCTATCCGGTGATGCAGATCGTGATGAGGATCTGGATATGGGTTTTACTCCTAGCCAGTATAGTCGTTTCCGGTGCGGTCCGTCAAGAGAGAATGGAAGCGGTTGAGAAAATTTATCAGAAAAAAGGAATTGCAAGGGAAATGTCGTATACCAATGAATAACAGGAAAAAAGGAGTGAGAACACATGCAGCACCATACCTGGGGACTGGGCATGCGCACCTTAAAAACGGCACTGGCCATCTGGCTGGCGCTGTGGATCTGCGATGTATTGCAGTTTGAGAACAGCGCCCTGGCCGCTATCACTGCCATTGCAGCGGTGCAGCCCTCGTTAAAGGGCTCCATGACGACCATCAAAAATCAGTTGATCGCTACCACCTTTGGCTGTGTGCTGGCGGTGGTGGTGGCTTATTATTTTCACGGCAGTTATACGGCCATCGCCATCAGCGCCATTCTGGCCATTGTGCTCTGTGTGCAGCTGCATCTGCGGGACAGTATCGTGCTGCTCTTGGTCACCATCATTCTGATCGGGCAGACCCCGCTGGAAAACTTTCAGCTGGCCATTGTGCAGCGCATCAGCATGATCCTGATCGGCCTTTTTATCGGCTTTGGTCTGAATTTTCTGATCCGTCCGCAGCACAATCACCGCCTGCAGGAGCAGATCGATCAGCTGCGGCAGGAGTTTGAACAGCTGTATCGGGATTGTGTGGAAGACCTGCGCCGCCCGCAGCACATGGAAAAAGAAGCAGTGCAGCAGAGGGTCATGGCGCTGCGGGATAAAATACAGGAGGTGCGCCATACCTATCAGCTTTCGGTGGACAGCCGTCTGAGCTACGATGAAAAAACAGAGCGGGATGATCTGTATCTGGCCCGGCGCACCATCAATGCGCTGGCATCCAATCTGGAACGGCTGGTGGAGATCCATCGCAGCATTGTGCTGGCGCCGCAGCTGGATGGCAGTGAGGTCATCCGGCAGATGGTGTATCAGTATCTGATGGAGATTTTATAGAATCATCAGCGCATTTATGAGGAATTGCTGTTTGACAGACCCTGTACCGAGGATATGATGCAGGCCTTTGACTGCCGGGAGGTGCAGCTGGAGCAGACCATGCTCACCATGCTGAAAAACATGGATGATCTCCTGCCGCTGCATTACTGGAACATGACGGTGGAAGGGGAGCGGATCATGTATAAAACGTGGAACCTGAGCCGCATGAAGCGGGAGCTGCACGGGGAAGCTGTAAAGCACGATGAGATCGAGGAGCTGTACCGGCTGCAGTAGCAGCAGGCATATTTTTCTTGCGGCCTGCGTATAGTGTACCGAGGTGAGCAATATGATGTCTTTGGTACTGCTCCTGGCAGGACTGGCTGTGTTTGTGACAGTTGCCGTAAAGCTGCGGATGCGCAGCAATTTATACCGGCAGGAGCAGGCGGTCAGCAGTCCGCTGTCGGAAGCTATGGGGCAGCTGGTAGGCATTGCCGGGGGAATTTATCTGTCGCTGGTGATGCTGGTCAGCTTTTTAGGGATGGAACCGCCGCAGAAGATCTGTTTTCTGGATATGCTGCTGGACCCGCTGGCGCTGTTGTCTATTCTGCTGGCCTGTCTGCAGCCTCTGGGCATGCTGGCGTTGCGGCGCATCTTATCAGGAGGGGGAAAATAAGCCATGGATGATGGAACCATTCGGCTCAGCGATCTGGCCGGGAAAAATATCGTGAATATTTACGATGGCGTGAAGCTGGGCGTGATCTACGAACCCAATCTGTCCTTTGACCCGGAGACGGGCCGTATTGAACAGCTGTATCTGGGCGGGCGCAACGGTTTTACCGGCGTGTGGTCCGAAAAAAACAGTCTGCCCATTCCCTGGCAGGCGGTGCATAAGATCGGCCAGGAGGTCGTGATCGTGGATCTGGGGCAGAGCCCCATGCGCTACAAGCGCAATCTGTTCTGAGCGGAGCCGGAACCGCTTTGGTGTCTTACAGATCTGCGTCTTTCAAGTCTTTTGCAGCTTTTTTGAATTTTTAATTGCAGAGGGGCCAATACTTGTATTATAATAAAGAATAACATTTTTGTAGGGGGAACTGCTGTGAGTGTGACAAGTACATCCAGTTTTATTCAGGCAATTATTGATGAAGATATCGCCAATGGCGCAAAAGATATATATACCCGATTTCCGCCGGAACCCAACGGTTATCTGCATGTGGGCCATGCCAAATCCATCTGCCTCAATTTCGGGCTGGCAGAGCGGAACCATGGCCGCTGCAATCTGCGGTTTGACGACACCAACCCGGTGAAGGAAGACACCGAGTATGTGGATTCCATCAAGGAAGATGTGGAATGGCTGGGCTTCCACTGGACCGGCGATGTGCATTATGCGTCGGATTATTTCCAGACCTTTTATGAATGTGCCGTACAGCTGATCAAGGACGGCAAAGCCTTTGTGTGCGATTTAACTGCAGAGGAAATGCGGGAATACCGCGGTACCTTAACGGAGCCGGGCAAAAACAGCCCTTACCGGGACCGCTCGGTGGAAGAAAACCTGGCGCTGTTTGAAGCTATGAAAAACGGCGAATTTGCCGACGG
Organism: uncultured Peptococcaceae bacterium; assembly: GCA_945949655.1. GTDB lineage: Bacteria > Bacillota > Peptococcia > Peptococcales > Peptococcaceae > UBA7185. Next base: position 1,038 of record CAMFFG010000192.1, on the reverse strand, counting down.
CGCCAAAGTGCTGCGGGCCAAGATCGATATGGCTTCGGCCAATATCAATATGCGGGATCCGATCATCTACCGCATCGCCAAGGCCCATCATCACCGCACCGGCGATGCATGGTGCATTTATCCTATGTACGACTTTGCCCATCCTATCTCCGATGCCATTGAAGGCATCACCCATTCGGTCTGCACGCTGGAATTTGAGGATCACCGTCCGCTGTATGACTGGGTGCTGGACAACCTGATGGATTTTGCCAGATTCCCGTCCCGTCCCCATCAGTATGAGTTTGCCCGTCTGGAGCTGAACAACACCATCACCAGCAAGCGCAAGTTAAAAAAACTGGTGGATGAAGGCATTGTGGACGGCTGGGACGATCCGCGTATGCCGACCATTTCCGGTATGCGCCGCCGGGGTTACACATCGGAAGCCATCCGCAATTTCTGTGATATGATCGGTGTATCCAAGAGTAATAGCTGTGTGGAATTCGGTATGCTGGAATACTGCCTGCGGGAAGATTTAAACCAGAATGCCCGCCGGGCTATGGTGGTGCTGGATCCGCTCAAGATCACCATCACCAACTATCCGGAAGGCCAGATCGAATATCTGGATGCGGAGATCAATCCCAACCAGCCGGAGCTGGGCACCTACAAGATCCCCTTTGGCCGGGAGATCTATATCGAACGGGAAGATTTCAAAGAAGAAGCCAACAATAAGTTTTTCCGCTTAAAACCGGGCAAGGAGGTCCGTTTGAAATATGCCTACATCATCCAGTGCGATGAAGTGGTGAAGGATGAAGCCGGCAATATCATCGAGCTGAAATGCAGCTACGATCCGACCACCAGAAGCGGGATGGAAAATGCAGGCCGCAAGGTAAAAGGCACGCTGCACTGGGTGGAAGCCAGCACAGCGCTGGATGCCGAAGTGCACCTGCTGGATTTCCTGCTGCTGCCGGAACAGGGCGAAGGCGACTTTATGGATTATCTGACCCCTGATTCGCTGGTGGTGAAGAAAGGCTGCAAGGCTACGCCGGATATGAAAGAAGC
>CAMFFG010000191.1 GCA_945949655.1 uncultured Peptococcaceae bacterium | reverse complement strand
CTGCCGGTGGCGGTCAATCTGAACTGTCATGCCGCCCGGCATAAAGAAATCGTACTATAGGAGGCTGAGAGTATGGGAGAAATCAAAAAACTGACAACGCCTCTGACCGACGAGGCCATCCGGAATCTGCAGGCCGGCGACAGTGTGCTGCTCTCCGGCGTAATCTACACCGCCCGGGATAAGGCCCACAAGCTTTTGTGCGAAACGCTGGCTGCCGGCAAAGAGCTGCCGGTAGACCTGCGTGATCAGCTGATTTATTATGTAGGGCCGGCCCCGGCCAAACCGGGCCAGGCCATTGGCTCCTGCGGGCCTACCACCAGCAGCCGCATGGACAGCTACGCGCCTGTGCTGATCCGCCAGGCGGGCTTAAAAGGCATGCTGGGCAAAGGGCCGCGCAGCCAGGAAGTGATCCAGGCTATGCAGGACTGCACCGCTGTTTATCTGGCTGCCATCGGCGGCACCGGGGTGGCCATCTCGCACGCAGTCAAAAAAGCGGAAGTGATCGCCTATGAAGCGCTGGGCACCTGCGCCATCCGCCGTCTGGAAGTGGAGGATCTGCCCTGCATTGTGGCCATTGATTGTGAGGGGAGAAATCTTTATCAGCAGGGAATTGCCCAATACAGGAGGGACTAGTTAAATTTCCATCTGACTGTGTTGTTTTTGCTTTTCTTCGCCTTGCGTACGTAAAGTACGCGTCGCTCGAAAAGCAAAAGCCGCCTTGTCAGATGAAAATTTTCCGTCGTCCCTGGGCTACAGGCAGAATGTGGATAACGGATGAAAAATTTGGGCGCGCGGCGCTGCACAAATTTACAAGCCGTCTTGTTCTGCGAAAAAATCTCGTCGCCCCTGGGCTATAGGCAGAATGTGAAACAGTCTGAGAAATTGGGGGTGCGCGCACAGATTTACAGGCTGCTTTGTTTTGATACAGTATATTAAAAATAGAAAGAATGGTGACTTATGAGCAAACAGAAAAAAACGGATGTACTTTTAGTGGGGGCCGGGATCATGAGTGCCACGCTGGGCACTTTGATCAAGGAACTGGAACCGGACTGGAATATTATGATCGTGGAAAAACTGGCCGCGGCCGGTGAGGAAAGCTCCAACGCATGGAACAATGCCGGCACGGGCCACTCGGCGCTGTGCGAGCTGAATTATTCGGTAGAGCAGCCCGATGGCACCATGGATGTCACAAAGGCCATCAAGATCAATGAACAGTTTCGGGTATCCCGGCAGTTCTGGTCTTATCTGGTGAACAGCAACCAGCTGCAGAATCCGCAGGATTTTATCATGCCGCTGCCCCACATGAGCCTCATCGAGGGCAAAAAGAATGTGGAATTTCTGAAAAAGCGCTATGCAGCTTTATCATCCAATCCATTGTTTGCCGGCATGGAATACACCGAAGATCCGGAAACCTTGAAACAGTGGGTGCCGCTGATGATGGAGGGCCGCACCAGCACTGACCCTATCGCTGCAACCCGCATTGAGACCGGCACCGATGTCAACTTTGGCGTTCTGACCTGCCGGCTCATCGAAAATCTGGCTAAAAACGGTGCCGAAGTGCGCTATCAGACTACAGTGAAAAACCTGAACCGCAACAGCGATGGCCAGTGGGATGTCAAGCTGAAGAGCGGTCATCACACCGAAACCGTGACAGCCCGCTTTGTATTTTTAGGCGCTGGCGGCGGCAGCCTGCCGTTATTGCAGAAATCGGGCATTTCCGAAGGCAAAGGCATTGGCGGATTCCCCATCAGTGGTCTGTTTATGGTGTGCAAAAATCCGGAAGTGGTGAAAAAACACCACGCCAAAGTGTACAGCAAGGCCAAGGTGGGTGCGCCGCCAATGTCGGTGCCCCATCTGGATACCCGTTACATCGACGGGGAAGAATCCTTGCTGTTCGGGCCATTTGCCGGTTTCTCGCCGAAATTCCTGAAAACAGGCTCCTGGCTGGATCTGCCGCTGTCGGTAAAACCGCACAATCTGGCATCCATGCTGCTGTGCGCGCTGAAAGAATTCGGCCTGGTAAAATATCTGGTAGGCCAGCTGCTGCTGACCGACAAAGCGCGGCTGAAAGATCTGCAGAATTTTGTGCCTACCGCAAAACTGGAAGACTGGGAACTGCTGGTGGCCGGCCAGCGGGTACAGGTGATCAAGCAGAAAGGGGTTCTGCAGTTCGGCACCGAAGTGGTGTGTGCCGCCGACGGCAGCATTGCAGCGCTGCTGGGCGCTTCACCGGGGGCTTCCGTTGCAGTGGATGTGATGCTGAAGCTGCTGAACCGGTGCTTCCCGCAGCAATTCCCGCAGTGGGAGGACAAGATCCGGCAGATGGTGCCCACCTACGGCATTGCGCTGGAGAAAGATCCAGATCTGCTGCAGCAGGTAAAAGCCTCCACCGATGCTGCGCTGGGTCTGAAACAGGCATAAAAAAACGGATAACAGAAAGCAGGTGTATCGGGAAACACGATACACCTGTTTTTCTGTTTTCAATATTGCGGAATACCACCCTTTTTCTATTGCAGATTTTTGCGGTTTACCGCAAAAATCTGCAATACGGACAGTGTTCTGGCTTGTAAATTGCATGCGATCCACGGGCACCGGTCTCCATGGCCGGTGCTTTTTTTGTTTGTACCAAGCAAAACGGTAGGGGAAGGTGCATGTGAATTGTCACATTTTTACGAAGAATGTTTGTCTTTCACGAAAAAATATACTATACTAGATAGTAGAAATAGAACATATCGCAGAAAGCTGCTTTGCGCAAGTGATATCATCTTGCAAAATAATAGCATTATTTGAAAAAGATGCGGAGGACAAAAGACCATGATTAACATAAGAAAACTGGAAACGGAACTGTGGGAATCGGCAGATTTATTGCGTGCCGGATCCAAATTGACTTCAAATCAGTATTGTATGCCTGTGCTGGGCCTGATTTTTCTCCGCTATGCCTACAGTCGGTTTAAAAAGGTGGAAGCCGAAATTCTGCAAAACCGCCCTTCTCGCGGGGGTAGAGTAATGCCTGTGGAAGCCAGTGACTTTGCAGCCAAAAGTGCCTTATTTCTGCCCAGAGAGGCGCAGTATGATTATCTGGTCAATCTGCCGGAAAACATTGCAGCTGCCGGGCTGAAAAATCAGGATGGCCATAGTATGAATAGTCTGGGTGAAGTTGTGAACAACGCGATGACCCTGATTGAAAAGCAAAGCGACCAGCTGACCGGGGTTCTGCCCAAAAGTTACACAGATTTCTCTGATGAACTACTGGCAGAACTGCTGCGCATTTTCAACAACTCTGCGCTGGATGATGTGGGTGGCGATGTGATGGGCCGTATTTATGAGTACTTTCTCAGTAAATTTGCCCCAGTGGTGGCCTCTGATGATGGCGTGTTCTTCACGCCAAAGTCACTGGTTAAAATGATTGTCCATGTGATCGAGGCTGGCGGCGGGGGGGGTATGTTTATCCAGAGTGGTGATTTTGTGAACCACGCAGGTATGAACGCTAACAGTGCGATGACTTTTTATGGGCAGGAAAAAGTGGAATACAATGCCCAGCTTTGCCTGATGAATATGGCAGTGCATGGATTGACCGGTGTGATCAAATCCGGTGACGAGGCCAATACCTTCTATCACGATGCGCATAATCTGGATGGCTGCTGTGATTATGTAATGGCCAATGAGGCTGTTATTTGTGGACTAACACCCGAAAAAGCCT
>CAMFFG010000190.1 GCA_945949655.1 uncultured Peptococcaceae bacterium | reverse complement strand
CCAGACAGCAGAGCCCATAGCTTTGGAATCGCGGCAGCAGCTCCTGATAGATGCAGCGCACCTGTTCGGCCTGCCATACCACCTGCCGATAGCCGATCTGATAAGCCTGCCTGGCCGAAACCCCACGCTGCTCAGGCAAAACGGCTTCCATCTTTTCGTAGGTCCGCAGACAGTACCAAACTGCATCCATCAGAGCTTCCGCTGCTTCATAAGAGATAGATGTGCTGTCATAACCATATTTCTTTTCTGCCAGCCAGGTGACCAGCTCCACCAGTTCTTCCGGCCGATATGCATCTGCAGCCATCCCGCTCACCTCCAGCCTAAGAGTTCCTGCAAAGTATCCAGATAGAGCTGACGGTCCCAGCGGGTCACAAGATCAAACTGACCGAACACACCAGTTCCACCGCCCAGGCGGTGCCCCTGATATCCGGCCCGCACCGCCTGGGCAAACACCTCCAGACAGGTTCCTTCCAGATAATCCAGATCTCCGTAACACACCGTATCAAACTGCTCCCGCATAAAATGCAGCAGCTCCTCATCGGTGATCTCGTCCAGCATTTCATTTTTATAGCAGAAAAATATCTCCTGCAGCCGCAGCAAGGTCTCCAGATAATTCTGCTGGTTCAGATAGGGCGAACTGCAGAAGGTTTCGACCAGTACCGGCAGAATACTCTGCCGCAGTTCCACCCGTCGTTGTGCCTCTAAAACCTGCTTTCGTCCCACCATCAGCTGTTCTGCATCTTTTTGCGTCAAAGTAAGACCATATTGTTCTGATTGTCTGTTGGTATCCAGTACCTTCTGCAGCTGTTGCTGCTGTAGCGCAGCCATCAGTCCGTTTCTATCACACATGGGTATGCCTCCTCTCATAAGGAAGGATATTATACAGCAACGCCGCTTTGATTACCAGCCTTGAATTTTTCTCCATTTTGTGCTATGATATCTGCAGAAAATGAAAGAAAAATCCAACCTGCTGAAAACTGCCAGGTTGGATTTTTTTATGATTCAATCATGGGCAGGCTACACGCCTGCTTTTTTCGTTCATGATCAGCATCTGCAGCCGGTTCTCCACATTGGCAAAGCTCACATCCGGATCATAATCCAGCGGCAGGATCTGCACATCGGGATAAAGCTCCTTCAGCCGCTTGATAATGCCTCTGCCCACCACATGGTTGGGCAGACAGCCAAAGGGCTGCAATACGATGAAATTGCGGCAGCCGCGGGCGGCGTGATGCAGAATTTCACCCGGGATCAGAATGCCTTCCCCGGCATCAAAGGTGTGATGCAGGATCGGATCACTTTCTCTGGCCAGATCCTGAATGCGTGCCGCAGGCTCGTACAGCGGATGCCGTTTGGCAATGGAATCGGCTGTGTGATGGGCCACATTGAAGATCTCATCGGCCGTGCGCAGCCAGATCTTTTCCTGAGCCGGCTTTTTGATGTGATATTCTTTGATCTGGGCATCCAGATAATAATAGCTTTTCCGAATGACATCAGCCATGCGGGCCTCGATGATCTCAAAGCCGTTTTTCTCCAGATAATCTTCGATGTCATGATTGGCGCCGGGATGAAAATTGAGCAGGTATTCACCCACGATCAGCACCGTAGGCCGCAGATGGCTGCGATCATACTTAACCTGACACATCTGATCCATCGCTTTGGCAAAAGCCTTTTTCACACCGAGGATCCCGCCATACTGTAAACCATGTACCACCAGATCCATGGCCCGGTCAAAGGCCTGCTGCGTGCTGCCCGCAATCAGCTCATAGGGTCGTATTTTGCGCAGCAGCTCTTCTAAAATATCGATCATCGGCAGTGCAAATGCGATATGCATGGCCGTAGGCAGGCTCATCCGAAAACCGGGATGGAGGTTGTGGGAATCCTGATCATCGTTGGTCAGAATGGGTACCTGCGGATAACCAGCATCATCCAGCGCTTTCCGCAGCAGCGCACTGTAGTGCGTCAGCCGGCAGTCTCCAATATATTTCCCCATACCGATGGCCACATTGTCCACATCGTACCGGCCACTGCGCAGCGCCGCCAGCGCCTCGCCAATGACGATCTGCGCCGGAAAACAGATATCGTTGTGCACATACTGCTTCCCAAGGCGTATGGCTTCCTCCCTGCCAATCTCCAGCGGTTCCGCCCGCACACCCTGTCTGGCCATAGCCGCCGACATGATACGGCAGAATGCATGGGAGGTATTGGGGATCAGTACCACCTTTTCCGCGCAGGCTTCTGTATATTTTACCGGATAAGGATCCGTCAGCGCTTGTACTTCCGGCGCGGTCCTGTTTTGGCGGTGCTGCTCCACTGTTTCCAGGAAGGAGCGCACCCGGATCCGCAGCGGTCCTGCGGCCTCACTTTCATCCAGCTTCAAGATCAGCGGATTCTTCCCCGAAATACTGTTCATCAGCCGGATAATCTCATCGGACAGATAGGCATCATGACCACAGCCGAAGCTGACCACCTGCACATATTCCAGATAAGGACTGCGGGCCGCCAGAATGGCCGACGACAGCATACGGGCGTGGAAGTTATTCACGATATCCAGCCGGCTCATGGTCAGATCCACCTGATTGACCTCCGGCAATGCATCGGCGGTCAGCACCGGAATCCCCATACTGGTGAACAGTTCCGGCAGATCGTGATTGACCAGCCCGTCATTCTGATACGGGCGAGATGCCAGCACCACCGCATAGCGCCCGTTCTGCTGTACCTCCTGCAATACCTTCCGGCCTTCCTCTTTTAATCTGGCCGAGAAGCTGGCCTGTGCGGCATCACCGGCAGCGATGGCAGCCCGGGTCAGTTTTGGCGAAATGCCAAAGGTTTCTTTCATGTAATTTGTCAGCTGACGATCCCGATCTTCCGGTTGGTGCCAGTGAAACAGCGGCGCATCAAAGGGAATGCCCCACCGTTTTTCCGGATTGTCCGAGTTGCGAATCACAATGGGATAACCTTTCACCACTGCACACATGGATTCGCTGGTTTTTTCTGTATTTTCAGAAGGAACGGTTGTGATAGACGGCATAAAGATCCGGTCTACCTGTTTTTCTGCCAGATCCCGCAGATGGCCGTGCACCAGTTTGGCTGGGAAGCATACCGTATCGGAAGACACTGCGCTCAGCCCGCTCTCATACATGGCGCGGCTGCTGGGCGCCGAGATCTGCACCTGAAAGCCCAGCGAACGCCAGAAAGCCTTCCAGTAGGGCATAAACTCCCAGTTGGATAACACCCGCGGCAAACCGATGGTGACATGGCGGTCCGCACACAGCGCCTGGCACGGCTCGTCCTGAAACAGCAGCTGTTCCCGCAGCTGATACAGATTGGGCACCGTATCCCGGGTGCGGCGAATCTGCTGCACCTGGGCCCGCACCGCTTCATCGTGCGGATCGCCCACCACCTGTCCCCGCTCGCAGCGGTTGCCTGTAACAAAGCTGCTGCCGTTAGAAAACTGCACCACCGTGCGGTTGCAGTGATTGACACAGAACGGGCAGGCCAGATTGCTTTTCTGCTCATAGGTAAGGGAAGCCAGCGCAGCAAACCCAATAAAACTGCTGCTGTCTTTTCCTGTCTGCAGCATGTGCTGACGGGTCAGCAGCGCAGCGCCTACGGCACCCATCTCGCCGGAATAAGGAGCCCGGGTAACTGCACGGCCCAGATGCTGCTCTAAAGCCCGCAGCACCGCATCATTTTTAAAGGTACCGC
>CAMFFG010000189.1 GCA_945949655.1 uncultured Peptococcaceae bacterium | reverse complement strand
GCATACCCAGAATGACTAAAAACAGCAGATAAACTAAAACAAAGGCTGCGCCGCCATACTGCCCGGTGATGTACGGAAATCGCCACACATTGCCGAGCCCAATAGCACAGCCTGCTGAAATAAGAATAAACCCTAAACGGGATGAGAAGCGTTCACGGTTCTCCATTACAGTAACCCTCCTAAATGTAAAATTGTATATTGTATTAAGAATAACACAGTGAAACAGATAGTGTCAATGCAGGCGGTGCAGTTTATAAAAAGAGATAGAAAAAGCGCATCTGTCTGCTGCTTTTTGCAGAAACCAGATGCGCGATCGCGTTATTCGGTTTTGGGTTCCGGTGCAGGCATGTATTTGTTCAACAGCTTGCAGCCTTTGTCGCGGCTGGCCTGGCTGCGGATGTGCAGAATCAGTTTTTTGGCCTGGGGATCGGTGGTTTTTACAGCAATGGTGCTGTCGGTCTGCTTATAGGCCACGATCTGCTCCATTTTTACCAGAGCATCCTGCCCTTTGGCCCGCTCAATAAAGATGCCTTTATCAGCAATCAGGATGCTGACCGGTTCTTTCTCGTCAATTTCTTTGTGGCCGCTGCATTTGCCAAAGCAGAGCATACAGTCCCGGGAGGTTTTTTTCTTTAGTTCTTTGAATTCTTTTTTTTCGTAAAACATAGCTGCCTCCCTGCTGGTCAATAGGTTAAGATCTCGAATCCATCTTCGGTAACCAGGATCATATTTTCCCACTGGGCCGAATCCTTGCCGTCGATGGTGTAGGCGGTCCAGCCGTTTTCTTTGTCGATAAACAGATCGGACGCGCCGGCGTTGATCATAGGCTCAACGGTGAAGGTCATGCCAGGTACTAGCAGACAGCCGGTGCCCCGCTTGCCCACGTGTGCCACGAAAGGTTCCTCATGAAACTCGATGCCGCAGCCGTGTCCGCCAAATTTGGTCACCACAGAATATCCGTTGGCTTCGGCAACTTCCTGCACAGCTGCGCCCACATCGCCCATAAAGCCCCAGGGGCGCACAGCCGCCAGCCCTGCATCCAGACATTCTTTGGCTACTTCCACCAGTTTTTTGCGCTCCGGCGATGTTTCGCCGATGATGAACATACGGGAGGCGTCGGAGTAGAAGCCTTTGTAGATGGTGGATACATCTACATTGACAATGTCGCCTTCTTTTAAGATGACATCCGGCGATGGAATGCCATGGCAGATTTCGTTGTTTACAGAGGTACACACGCTTTTGGGATAGCCTTCAAAATTGAGCGGTGCAGGAATGGCCCCGTGGGCTACGGTAAACTCATGCACCAGGGTGTTGATCTCCTCGGTGCTCATGCCTGCATGGATATGGGTCGCCACATGGTCCAGCACAGCGGTGTTGATAGCTGCACTGGCCCGAATGCCTTCCAGTTCTTTTATGGTGCGGATCGCTTCAAAATCTGGCACTTCAAAACCTTTCAGCGCATAGGTGGCAACTTTGGCGTCATTGTTGAGATGACATTTTTTATATTTTAACCCGCTGCCGCACCAGCATGGGTCATTTCGTCCGATACTCATAATATGGTCACACTCTTTCTTTGTTATTTTTAATTTATCTATTATACAATAAAAATGCCAAAGGGGAAAGAGAAACCGTGCAGAAATCCGCGGTTTACGCAGAAACTTTCCGGGGCTGTCTCAAATTCTGCGCATGACGGAAAAAAACGGCTTGAGCAGAAAAGGTCTGCTGGATAAGAACTGTTTCAGCAAGCCCGCCTATGCTGCGAAGAAGTTGCCAGACATAGCTGGCTTTTACCAGGAGGCGATAACAGCGCTGTCGCTCCTTTAGAGAATATGATGTGGAGCTTCTGCAGTTTTGTTATGACGGCGGATAAAAATGTGATGTTGTATTCTTTTATTGATTTTTATATAATAAAATTATGAATCGGTATGCAGAGGAGGAGACGACGATCACTCTGATCAGAAAATATAAATATTTAACAGTTGCACTGGTTATCATGCTGATAGGGGTTGCGTTATTCAGCTTTTATCACTGGTCCGCCAGAAAGACGTACGATAAAAATATGGAAATGCTGACGACGCTGGAAGCAATGGCAGCGGAGAAAGTACAGATCAATATCATCAGTTACGCAAGAGAAAATGAAAAACACGGTGTAATAGAACATGAATCAAAGAATTCTTTCACTGATGCGCAACGACAGCAACTATTTCAACTGCTTCATACGCTGGAGTTTGACGGTATTTTCTTACAAAGAAATTATCTGAATCAATTTCTCATACCAGAAAACAATGGATATACCATTCGGATAACCAGTGGAAGTCCGAGTGATGGGGCCTTGAGATGGGAAGTCTGGCTGGCTGCTGACAGTTCACTGAATCATCTGAATGAAAGGCATAAAGGAGAGCCGTCTGCCGCGCTGAAAGACAATAAAGTGGTGCTAAATTATCTGGACGAATTGTTTGCGGAAGAATAAAAAAAGCAAATCAAAATGTTCGTCTTAGAGTGGTATAGATTGAGCTGGACTATTTTTTATCAATCTACATTAACCGGCAGGAATGATGATGTTTCTGAAGAAATGATACGAGAATCCATCAGGTAACATTATTTGATTTTGGAGGTATAGGATGGTGCTTGAAAATAAATTGGGGATCGACAATGCTGTTGATCTGGCCCGGGAGGAAGAACGCATCAGCAAAAAGAAAGCAGTTGCTCTTTTTGAAAGTGGAGCGCTGGACCAGCTGAAAGCAGGGAAATTCTCTGCATTACAGGCAATTCACAAATATTTATTTGAGGATATCTATGATTTTGCCGGTGCAATCAGAACGGTAAATCTGGCTAAGGGAAATTTCAGGTTTGCGTCTGCTATGTATCTGGAGGCAGCGTTGGCACAGATCGATAAAATGCCTCAGTCCTCTTTTGATGCGATTATAGAAAAATATGTGGAAATGAATATTGCCCATCCTTTTCGAGAAGGAAATGGCAGAAGTATGCGAATCTGGCTGGATCTGATACTGAAAAAAGAGCTCGGTCAGGTGATCGACTGGAGCAAGGTAAACAAAGAAGCTTATCTGATGGCAATGGAACGCAGCCCGATCCAGGATATGGAGATCAAGTATATTCTGAAAGCTGCGCTTACAGATAAAGTTGACAGTCGAGAGATCTACATGAAAGGAATCGACCACAGCTACTATTATGAGGGCTACACCATATTCAAGGCAGAAGAGTTATAGACACACAAAACACCGCTGTCAGGTTTGGCAGCGGTGTTCTGTGTGTCATAGATGTGTTTTCTTTAAGCTGGCAGATGGGTTCATAGGGTTCTGCCCTTTGTGTAAAATTTTTTGCAAAAACATATTGACCTAAAGTTAAGTTTAGGTGTTACAATCAGGATATCAGATTAGAACTGTCAAATTGATATCAAATCGATGTCAAATTGGTCGTTGAAAACGAAATGTTGAGTAGGAGGAGATTGCTGATGTTTGGAAATTTTGTTTACTGTAACCCGACAAAACTTTATTTTGGGGAGGATTCTCTGCAGTATCTGAACACAGAGCTGCCAAAGTACGGGGACAATGTGGTGCTGATTTATGGTGGAGGCTCTATCAAGAAAAACGGCATCTACGATGCTGTGGTGAAAATTCTGAACGATAATGGAAAACAGGTTGCAGAGATTTCTGGCGTAATGCCCAATCCGACACTGGCCAAACTGTATGAGGGCATTGAGA
>CAMFFG010000188.1 GCA_945949655.1 uncultured Peptococcaceae bacterium | reverse complement strand
ATTAAGCCGTTGCTGGTATCGGAGATAGCCCAGATCAGATCCAGGTTGCCTGCGCCGCTGGCACAGCCGATGAATACCACTACGATGTATAAAACGCGGTAAGCGGTAACTGCAGTGCGGTTTTTATTGGATAAGTATTCGATGGCTTTTTCCCCGTAGTAGGCCCAGCCTAAAATGGTGGAAGTGGCAAACAGTACGGTACCCAGAGTTACGCAGAGACCGCCGATGCCAGGGATCACCCGGTTGTAGGCTGCAATACTCAGTGCGGAACCGGACAGGCCGGTATCCAGTGCACCGCTGGTCAGGATCACCATAGCCGTACAGGTACAGATGATGATGGTGGTAAAGAATACTTCAAACATGCCCCAGATCCCCTGGTCTACAGGATTTTTGGCGCTGGAGGAAGCATGGGCGATGGGTGCGCTCCCTAAACCGGCTTCGTTGGAGTATACGCCGCGGGCAAAGCCGTAACGCATGGCCACCATGATCCCGTAACCGGCAACGCCGCCGGCAGCCGACTGGAAGTTAAATGCTTCGCTGATGATCAGCGCAAAGGCAGCCGGAATATGGGATGCATTCAGCACCAGCGCAACCACAGCAACAACCACATAGAAAACAGCCATAAAAGGAACCAGTTTTTCTGTGATGGTGGCGATGCGGCGGATCCCGCCCAGAATGATAGCGCCCACAAACAGAGTCAGCACAACGCCGGTGATCAATGGATTAATGCCCAGGGTGGATTCCAGTGCCATGGAAATAGAGTTGCCCTGGGTGGCATTACCGGTACCCAGACAGGCAATGGCCACAAAGAAAGCAAAGATCATAGCCAGCCATTTTAAGCCCAGACCATTCTGAATGTAGTACATAGGACCGCCGGCCCACTGGCCCTGGTCATTTTTTTCACGGTAAGTCAACGATAACACGATTTCGGAATATTTGGTCACCATGCCCAGCAGCGCGCTGATCCACATCCAGAAAATAGCGCCTGGACCGCCGGATACTAACGCGGTGGCCACACCGGTGATACTGCCTGTGCCGATGGTGCCGGCCATAGCGGTGGCCACGGGCTGACGCCGGATTCGTCGGCGGTGCGGTGTTTGCCGCTGAACAGGCCGCCGATGGTGTTTTTCATAACATAACCAAACCTGGTGAACTGCGGGAAGCCCATGCGAATGGAGAGCAGTAAGCCGGTACCGATCAGTAATACCAGCATGATGGGTCCCCATACAATGTTGCTGATCACGCCGTTGATGTCTTGAATAGCTGTTAAAATTCCTGACATAAAATATCCCCCTAAAAATATGATAGATGATCGATAAAGTGTATGCATCGTTATGCGGCAAATTGTGCCACATATATGATCAAAAATGAATGATTGATGAACACTAAATCAAAATGTTTTTCTTTATGGAGTATTATAATACAAGATAATGTGTTTTTACAGCTTTTTTTTGTGCAAAAAAATGAGCAGAATTTATAAAAGCTATGGAGCAGAATGTGCGTCACTTCACAGAATGCATAGATTATGCGACGAGGTGCATACACAAAAAGATATAGGGGCATATTTTGCATATTTAATGATTTGAATGTTTAGAATATACATTTTATCGCGTTAGAAAAACTCTATTCCACACAACGAGAAATGGAAATAACTGAGAAACTATAAGTCGGGGCACGGACAAAGCTCCATGGATGACCCTATACAAAAGACAAATGTATTTATACGAAGGACACTTGAGAGGACAAAAATTGTAAAAGAAAGCCAGAACAGTACGATTCATACATTACTGTTCTGGCGTATGGATGCTGCCGGATGGAGCCTGCACTACTCAGCCTGCTGGCTGGAAACAGACTGGGCCTGCAGCCGTTCTTTTTCTCTTTTTAGCTGTTTGGCGCGATAGCGTTCTTCTTCGCTGAAGATACAGCCGCAGTATTTCTGCATATAAAGGTCCAGCTCCCGGGCTTTTTCCTGCCCCTGTTTAAAACCTGGACGAAAATCCCGATATAAAAAGGGCACGCCATATTTCTGGGCGGCGACTTCTCCGGCGGCGATGAGCGCCTCGTGCTTCTGATAGGGGCTCACCAGCAGTGTGGTCGTAAACGAATCAAAGTGATGCTCCGCCGCATAGCGGGCGGTCTGTTCCAGCCGCACCTGATAGCAGTAAAAGCAGCGGTGATCCAGATCGTCGATGACAGCTTTGACAAAGCTGCGCAGCCCGTAGGTGTTATCGATGATCAGCTTTAAGCCGATGGAGCTGGCGTATTGCTCCAGGGTGGTCTTGCGGCTGCGGTATTCGGTGTAGGGATGAATATTGGGATTGAACCAGTAGGAGACCGGTTCAATGCCTTCCTGGCGCAGGCTGTCCACACAGTGGATGGAGCAGGGGGCGCAGCAGGTGTGCAGCAGGGTATTCATAGATGGTCATTCTCCTTTCTGTTCCTGGGCCGGAGTATCCGGTTTGCCGGTTGGGTCTGCCAATGCGGCGGGCTGTGGTGCTGATGGCGCAGTGCGCGGTGCAAATTCCATGCGGAAGTTGACATACTGCTCTCCCGGCTCCATGTAAAAGATGGCGTTATACTGTTTGCCTGCCTTGGAGGTGAGGCCGTTGATCTGCATTTTGCCGGTGGCCAGCAGCTCTGCTGCCAGGTCAGCGGTCAGGGTGATGCCCCGGGCCTGCAGATATTTATTGTTTTTCCACAGGCTGAAATTGCATTTGTGCTCCATGCGGAAGCCGTCGCAGTAAAAGGATTTGTCGCTCTCAATGACGTTGCAGCCGCATTTGGGGCATTTGCCCACCACCCGGCGCAGGGTGCCTTTGCGGCTGACGGCCTGCACGGTGTCGCTGGAGCGGTTTTCGGCAACGGTCTTTTGCACATAGCGGCGAATGGACTGCATAAAGTGGTCCGGGTCGCCTTTGCCGTCACAGATCTCCTGCAGCTCCAGCTCCCACTGGGCGGTCATCTCCACCTGCCGGATAGATTCGGGCACCAGCTGGATAAACATGGTGCCCTGCTGGGTGGGATAGAGATTTTTTTTGCGCCGTTCTACATAACCCACTGTGATCAGCTTTTCGATGATACCGGCCCGGGTGGCCGGTGTGCCCAAGCCTTTGCCTTTCATGCTTTCTTTCAGCGATTTGTCGTCGATCTCCCGGCTGGCTTTTTCCATGGCGGTCAGCAAGGTGGCTTCGGTGTAGGGTTTGGGCGGCGTGGTCTTTTTTTCTAAAATCTGAATATCATCCAGATGCAGCCGCTGGTTTAAGGCGATACCGGTGAGGATCTGCTGGTCGTCCTCTTTGTCGTCGGCTTTTGTTTCCTCCTGGGCACTGACCGGTCTGGCCAGAAGGGTGCGTTCCACCAGGCTCCAGCCTTCGTCAACCAGTATGCGTCCGGTGGCCTTGAACACATCCTTGCCGGTGTCCATGGTGATTTCCAGTTTGGTCTCATCGTAGATCTTTTTGCCCGACAGGGCCACGATCATGCGCACCATGATCAGCTTCAGCACATTGTTTTCCCGGGTGGTGAGCCGGTCGGGCTGATACTTGTGAATGTTGTTTGTCACGATGATGGCGTGATGGTCGCTGACCTTGGCATCGTTGATGATGCGCTTGTCTAAGGGCAGCTTTCTGGCAGCGATCTGCCGGATAAAGGGTACGCTTTCCGGAAATACCCCGGCTATTTTCTCTAACAGCTGCGGGATCAGCGGCTTCGTGTCCGCTGTCAGGTAGCGGCTGTCGCTGCGGGG
>CAMFFG010000187.1 GCA_945949655.1 uncultured Peptococcaceae bacterium | reverse complement strand
GTTTTATGGCCGCCATCAGCGCTACCGGCGCCATTCTGACCGGGCTGCGCTGGAAAAATCGAAAGGAGCAGAAACATGGACTGGATTGAAATAAAAATGGAAGTGGAAAATCGGGATGCAGTGGAAGGCATCTCTAATATGTTAGCCGAGATGGGCACTGGCGGTGTGATGATCGAAGACCCGCAGGCCATCGCCGATTATGCCGAAAGCGGACAGTGGGATGCCCACGAGTTCAGCGACGAATTGCTGCATCGCAAAGAGATCTATATCAAATCCTATCTGCCGCAGGATGAAAACTTAATGAACCGGGTGGAACAGATTATCATTGAACTCAACGAGATCGAGCTGCGCATGGATATGGGACCTACCCGTGTTACCTATAAACCGGTGCAGGAGGAAGACTGGGCTAACGCCTGGAAAGTATACTTTAAGCCGGAGCGCATTGGCAAAAAGACGGTGATCAAGCCAACCTGGGAGCAGTACGAAAAACAGGACGGTGATCTGGTTATCGAGATCGACCCCGGTATGGCCTTTGGCACCGGAAATCATGCCACAACAGCCCTTTGCCTGCAGATGCTGGAAGAATATGTGCAGCCGGGTATGGATGTGATGGATGTAGGCACCGGCAGCGGCATACTGGCCGTTCAGGCCGGGCTTTTGGGTGCAGGCAGCGTGCAGGCCATGGATTTTGACACAGTGGCGGTATCAGCCGCTACCGAAAATGTGGCATTAAACAAGCTGCAGGATCGGGTGTCGGTGTGCCAGAGCGATCTGCTGGCAGAGGCCAGAGGACAGGCCGATCTGATCGTGGCCAATATCATTGCCGATATCATCATTCGTCTGACACCGGCAGCAAAGAATTATTTGAAAGGACCGAAGATTTTTATCTCGTCCGGTATCATTGACACCCGCAAAGATGATGTGCTGCAGGCCTTGCAGCAGAATGGCTTTGCAATTATAGAAGTGCGGGAAAGTGCCGGCTGGGTAGCTATTGCAGCCCGCTATGAAGGGTAGGCCCTATGAGAAGATTTTTTATCGCACCGGAAGCGGTGCAGCAGGATACCGTTGTATTTGATGCCGAACTGGCCCATCACATGGGAAACGTGCTGCGGCTGGCGCCCGGAGAACAGGTGACAGTGTGCACCGGCGATGGCACCGCCTGTGTGGTGGTGCTGGAGCAATTTACAAAAGATTCGGTCACCGGACGGATCGTAGAACGGCTGGAAAATCAGACCGAGACCGATGTGCAGATCGTGCTCTACCAGGGCATGCCCAAAGGGGATAAACTGGAGCTGATCATTCAGAAATGCACCGAGTTGGGCGTCAGTGCTGTGGTTCCAGTGGAAACGGGCCGTTCCATTGTGCATTTGGATAACGGCAAAGCAGTCAAAAAACTGGAACGCTGGCAAAAGATCGCCCTGGAAGCCAGCCAGCAGAGCAAACGGGTGCAGGTGCCCGCAGTGGGGCCTTACCTTACCTGGAAACAGTGTCTGCAGAAGTTGCACGAACAGGATGGTCTGACCATTGTTTTCTGGGAGGATGAACAGACCCAGAGTCTCAAAACACTGCTGCGCAGCCAGCAGCAAAAACCAGATCGGATCAATCTGATCGTCGGCCCTGAGGGCGGCTTGTCTGAAGTGGAAGTACAGCAGCTGCGGGAAATCGGCGCAGTCATTGTCAGCCTGGGCAAGCGCATCCTGCGCACAGAAACAGCAGGCATGGCCGGCACAGCCATGATCTTATATGAATATGATGAGCTGGAATAGCAGACGAGGAATCAAACAGACTGAAAACCAACAGATGGTTTTTGGTCTGTTTTCTTTTACGCAATCTTTACCGATTTCCCGTTTTGGGATTTACATTGGCCTGTTAAGATAAAGCCATCGTAAGAAAACAATTTTATGAGGGAATAAAAGGAGAGATTGAGAATCATGAAAAAACAGATGAAAAAAATTGCAGCTTGTACCGTATTGGCCTGCATGGCCGTGTCGGCAGTAGGGTTTGCGGCGCCTGGTGATGTACAGGCCCTGAGCCCGAATATTTCAGTCAGCGATAAAGCCAGCGTGGCCAGCACCAAAGCACCGAAATATGTATTTCTGTTCATCGGCGACGGGATGAGCTATCCGCAGATCCAGAGCGCTTCCTACTATCTGGGTGCCGAAAAAAGCAACGGCGGTGTACAGACCCAGGAACTGAGCTTTATGGATTTTCCGGTGGCCGGTTCCGCACAGACCTTTGACAGCACTTCCTTCTGTCCGGACTCTGCCTCTACCGCAACATCCATTGCCACCGGCTACAAAACCTACAGCGGCACCATCAATATGGACACTACTTTTACCAAGTCCTATGAAACCATCGCCGAAAAGCTGAAAGAACAGAAAGATTACAAAATCGGCATCGTGACCTCTGTCAATCTGAACCACGCCACACCGGCAGCATTTTATGCCCATCAGAAATCCCGCAACAGCTATTATGAAATCGGGCAGGAGCTGATTGCCAGCAACTTTGATTACTTTGCCGGCGGCGCGCTGTTAAAGCCCAATGGCAGTGATGGCAAACAGGAAAGCCTGTATGATCTGGCAGAAAAGAGCGGCTATCAGGTGATCACTACCCAGAAAGAAGCAGAAGCACTGGTTGCTGCCGACGGCAAAGCCATTATCGTGGCAGAAGAACTGGCCGATTCCGATTCCATGAACTATGCGCTGGATGCTGAAAATAAAGAATGGCAGCTGGCCGATTATGTGGAAAAAGGCATTGAAGTGCTGGATGGCGATCAGGGCTTCTTTATGATGGTAGAAGGCGGCAAGATCGACTGGGCCTGCCATGCCAACGATGCCGGTTCCACCATCAACGATACCATTGCTATGAGCCAGGCCGTGGACAAAGCCATCGAATTTTATAACCAGCATCCCGCTGAAACCCTGATCCTTGTTACCGGTGACCATGAAACCGGCGGTCTGACCATTGGTTATGCCGGTACCAACTATGACACCTATCTGACCAATCTGAGTAACCAGAAAATTTCTTATGCCAAATACGATGAAGACTATGTGGCAGGTTACAAGGCCAACAAAACATCCTTTGCCGATGCCATGAAAGATGTGAAAGAACTGTTTGGTCTGATGCTGCCCGGCGATGCCGATGCAGACAAAAATCCAAACCTGGTGCTGACCGATTATGAAGTGGACAAACTGAAAACCGCTTACCAGAAAACTTTATCCGGAAAGGACAGCAGCACCTACACCCAGGCCGAATATGTGCTGTACGGCAGCTATGAACCGTTTTCCGTTACGGTGACCCATATTCTGAACAATAAATCTGGTATCAACTTTGCTTCCTACGCCCACACGGGTCTGCCGGTTCCGGTATTTGCCCAGGGCGTTGGCAGCGGCAGCTTTGAAGGCTACTACGACAACACCGACATCTATGACAAAATGGCTGCCCTGCTGCAGGTGAAATAAAGGATGAAGCCTATGTGGAACTGGATCAGCAAAAAAATAAAATCGCAGCTTCCTCATCAGCAGATCATGCTGCCCGTTCTGGGCAGCATTTTGCTGATTTTCGTATTATTGCTGCTGCCCACCGGTTATGAGGGTGCCCGCACCTATCAGGATGCCGACCGCTGTCGGGCCAGGGTGCTGGCGGTGGATGACAGCAGTATTGTGGATACCGGGCTGATTCGCTCCGGTGAGCAGCGCTGCATGCTGGAACTGGAGAGTGGCCATTTTGCCGGGCAGATCGTCACTGGCATCAATATGTT
>CAMFFG010000186.1 GCA_945949655.1 uncultured Peptococcaceae bacterium | reverse complement strand
TAACAGCATATCCTGAAAAGCCACCGCCAGCGATTCCAGCTGAGGCCGGGTGTGAGGGCGAAACCGGAAATCAATAAACTGCATAATACATTCACCTCGTAAAAAATTGCTGCTTTTATTATACTGCTGCAGTTCCCGCCAGACAATCAAAAATGCTGCGATCTGACAAACCGCAGCATTTCATGTTTTGTTCCAGCTTCTAAGTATCCTGTTTTTCCGCCAGTTCTGCTTTGATCTCTGCCATCATTTTTTCCTCTTCTTTGCTGAACACATAATGCTCCAGCAGATCCGGACGGCGCAGCAGCGTGCGGCGCAGCGATTCTTTTTTGCGCCATTTGCGGATATTTTCATGATGGCCGGATAACAGCACCTCCGGCACTTCCATGCCCTCAAAATTCTGTGGGCGGGTGTAATGGGGATATTCCAGCAGACCGTGATAGAACGAATCCTCCTCGTAGGATTCCTGCTCCTTGATCACACCGGGAATCAGCCGGCTGATGGCGTCGATCATGACCATGGCCGGCAGTTCCCCGCCGGTCAGCACATAATCGCCGATGGAATATTCCTGGGTCACAAAGGCACGGATGCGTTCGTCAAAGCCTTCATAATGCCCGCAGATAAAAGCCAGCTGTTTTTTCTGCGACAGCTGACAGGCAGCAGCCTGATCAAATACCTTACCCTGCGGCGACATGAGAATGATTTCCGTATTCGGGTCATTCAGATCGATGTTATCCCGCAGCGCGGAGATGACCGGCTCCGGCTGCAGTACCATTCCTGCACCGCCGCCAAAGGGATAGTCGTCAACAGAACGATGTTTGTTGGTAGAATATTCCCGGAAATTGATGACCTCGATATTGAGAATGTCCTTGCTTCTGGCCTTGCCCAGCAGACTGCTACCCAGCGGGCCAGCAAACATTTCCGGAAACAGCGAAAATATTTTTATGTCCATTGCCTGCTCCTTTACCTAATCCAGCAGACCATCCGGAATTTCCACTTCCATGCGTTTCTGTTCCAGGTCGATCTTTTTTACCACCGATTTCAGCGCTGGAAGGTAAAAAATGCGGCCTTCTCCGGTCACCTCATACAGGTCGGTGCTGCTATTCTGCAATACAGAAGTGATGGTGCCATAGCAGGTATCGCCCTGATACACAGCAAGCCCTACGATTTCATAGAGAAAGTAGGACCCTTTTGGCTTCACCGCATCCTCCGGATGTACACACAGATACAGATTCTTCAAACGTTCCGCCTGGGTGCGATCCTCTATGCCAGACAGTGTCACCAGAATGTTTCCCTTGTGTTCCCGGGCAGTCAGCACTTCCACTTCCTGATAACGGCCGCCTGGCAGCTCCAGCAGCGCTTTTTTCAGTTTGCGAAACCGCCGGTTGTCATCGGTCAGCGGCAGCAGCACCAGTTCCCCTTTTACGCCATGGCAGCTGATAAATTTGCCCACACGGATCTTTTTTGCTTCCTGTTTCTGTTCCATACGCTTAACCCTGCGGATTGATGGCTACTACGATATCGTCTTTCAAAATGATTTCGCAGCTGACATTGGCAGTAAACGGTTCGCCCACTTTCACTTCCTGCAGGAAATTACCTTCGCCGGTTTCCACAATTTCACCGTCCGGCAGATCCAGCACGGCCTGCAGACTCAGTTTCAGCTGTTCCTTGTACGCAGTCAGTTTTTCTTTTTCGGCCATAAACTGACGGCGATAGACTTCCACATTGGGATCCCCTTTCAGAGTCAGCTTGGTGATGGCTTTCTGCATATTTTCGTCATATACTTTAATATCATTGTCGATCTTGTCGATCTCAACCTGTACCTGGCCGCCGGCTTTCTGTTTATAGCCATCTGTCACCACCTGTTTAATGGTCAGTTTGCCCATCATCTGAATTTTATCCATTTCAAATGCCTCCTTAAAAGGTTCTGTATCCGCCGGAAAAGCGGAGCATATCAGAAAACCGACTGACGACAAGTAGCATGCAGTTTACTTTGTCAGCAGTCGGCTTCGTATCATTACATAATTTCCACTGTAACTTTTTTATTTGCTTTTACAGCAGCTGCTTTGACCACCGTACGGATGGCTTTGGCAATGCGGCCCTGTTTGCCGATCACCTTGCCCATATCTTCCGGTGCAACAGTCAAGTGAATGGTAATTTCTTTGCCATTCTCAACCTGAGTAACCTTGACAGCCTCAGGCTGATCAACTAAGGATTTTGCCAGGTGTTCCACTAACGCTAACACGAAAACCCCTCCTTATTTCCACAGGCCAGCCTGTTTTAACAGAGATTTTACTGTATCGGAAGGCTGTGCGCCAGTACCAATCCATTTCTGAGCTTTTTCCGCGTTGATTTCAATTGCAGCTGGCTGACGGTTTGGATCGTAAGTACCAATTTCGTCGATGAAACGACCGTCTCTTGGAGAACGGGAGTCTGCTACAACAATACGGTAGAAAGGAGCTTTTTTAGCGCCCATTCTTTTTAATCTGATTTTTGTTGCCATGATTTTCACCTCCTCTAACTACTTCAGCAATTTCGCCGTATCTCTGGCGATATTACATAAACGGCAGTTTGATCTTGCCTTTTTTCCCTTTTTTGCCCGATGCCATGCCGGCAAACTGCTTCATCAGCATCTGCGACTGTTCATATTGTTTCAGCAGCCGGTTGACATCCTGCACCTTGGTGCCGGAGCCTGCCGCGATCCGCTTGCGGCGGCTGCCGTTGATGATCTTGGGATTGCGCCGTTCGGCCTGTGTCATAGACAGGATAATGGCTCTGGTCTGTCCCAGATCCTTATCGCTGATCTGCATATCTTTCAGTTTATTTTTGCTCATGCCCGGAATCATTTCCATCATGCTGTTGATGTTGCCCATATTCTTCAGCTGATCCATCTGTTCCAGATAATCTTCCAGCGTGAATTCGGCTTTCATCAGCTTTTTCTGCATCTCTTCCGCTTTCTGCTGGTCGATGTTTTCCTGTGCTTTTTCAATCAGCGTCAGCACATCGCCCATACCCAGAATACGGGAAGCCATGCGATCGGGATGGAATGGCTCCAGTGCGTCCAGCTTTTCCCCCATACCGGCAAACTTGATTGGTTTTCCGGTAATGCTTTTAATGGATAACGCTGCACCGCCACGGGTATCGCCGTCCAGTTTGGTCAGCACCACGCCGCTGATATCCAGCAGTTCATTAAAGCTTTCCGCCACATTGACGGCATCCTGCCCTACCATAGAGTCCACTACCAGCAGAATCTCGGTAGGCTGTGCCACTTCTTTGATCTGTTTCAGCTCTTCCATCAGCACTTCATCAATGTGCAGACGGCCCGCCGTATCCAGAATCACAATATCATTGCCGTGGGATTTGGCATGCTCGATAGCGCCTTTGGCGATATCCACCGGGCTCACTTTATCCCCCAGGGTAAACACAGGGATCTCCAGCTGTTCGCCCAGCACCTGCAGCTGCTTGATGGCCGCAGGACGGTATACATCGCAGGCGGCCAGTAAAGGACGTTTGCCCTGCTTCTTCAGCAGGCGGCCCAGTTTACCGGTGGTGGTGGTTTTCCCGGAACCCTGCAGACCTACCATCATGATCACAGTAGGCGGTTTGGGAGAAATGGTCAGCTTACTCTGGCTGCCACCTAAGAGCTGGGTCAGCTCCTCGTGCACGATCTTGACAACCTGCTGTCCCGGCGTCAGGCTTTCCATGACAGCTTCGCCCACAGCACGGCTGTTGATGGTGTCAATAAACTGTTTTACAACTTTATAGTTTAC